>DATCMP010000107.1:0-3755 GCA_036563365.1 Thermomicrobiales bacterium | reverse complement strand
CCGGTGAGGCCGATCAACACCGCCAGCGTGCCGAACGAGCCGATGACGACATAGCGCGTCTTCGGCCTGATGACAGTGAGCTGTACAACGGCACATGCGCCATAGAAAATCGGTAAGAAGGCCACCAGCGCGGCAAGCTTCTGGAAGAAATCCTGCATCAACCCCACCTACGAAACAGCCGCAATTGTTGGGCGAACCACCGCGTCGAATGAGGGCGGCGCAACCTTGCTAGTATAGCGGATAGGGTCGGAGAAACACATTTCCGGTCACACGGGTCCGCAGCGCCCTAGGTATAGTTTACCCAGGAAGTAGCCACTATCCTATCCCCCGCAGCGGGTTGCGGAACAATGATCGGTGACGTACCTCGTGCCAGCAATCACCCGCGTTCGGCGAACTCAAGCACCGCGGCGATCGTCGCGTCGACCTGCGCGTCGGTCATATGCGGCCCGATCGGGAGGCTGATCACCTCGCGATGGATCGCCTCGGAGAGCGGGAAACTGCCCTCCGGCAGCCTGAGATCGCGGTACGCTTCCTGGAGGTGCGGCGGCGTCGGATAATGGATCACCGTGCCGATCTCGGCGGCGGTAAGATGACGCTGCAAGGCATCGCGGTCGTAGCTCCGTACGACGAAGACGTGCCACGCCGGCTCCGCCCATTCCGGCACCTGGGGCAGCACCAACCCCGCATTATCGAGTTCGGCCATGTAGCGGGCCGCGATCCGGGCTCGCCGCGCATTCCACTGATCGACATAGGGCAACTTCACCCGTAGCACCGCTGCCTGGATCTCATCGAGCCGACTGTTATACCCCTGCACTTCGTTGACGTACTTCACGCGCGAACCGTAATTACGCAGCACGCGCACCCGGTCGGCCACCTCGGCATCGTCGGTCGTGATCGCGCCCGCATCGCCGAGCGCACCCAGGTTCTTGCCGGGATAGAAACTCCAGGCCGTTACATCAGCCAGCGCGCCGATCCGCCGCCCGCGATACCGCGCCCCGTGCACTTGCGCCGCATCATCGAGCGTATAGAGGTTATGTCGTCTCGCGATCGCAGTAATCGAGTCCATATCGGCAGGTTGCCCGTAGAGATGGACCGGCAGGATCGCCTTGGTACGCGGGGTGATCGCGGCCTCGATCCGCGACGGATCGAGGTTATAGGTGCCGGGATCCGGCTCGACGGGCACCGGGGTGGCACCGGCGTAGCTCACCGCCAGCCAGGTGGCGATATAGGTATTGCTGGGGACGATCACTTCATCGCCGACGCCGACGCCGAGCGCCCGCAGGCCGAGATGGAGCGCATCGAGCCCATTGCCAAGCCCGACGCAATATTTTGCGCCGACATAGTCGGCGTATTCGCGCTCGAACGCGGCGATCTCGTCGCCGAGCAGATACCAGCCGCTCGATACCACCCGATGGGTCGCCGCATCGAGTTCCGGCGCGATCTCGTCGTATGACGCTTTGACATCCAGGAACGGCACCTTCATCGCCTTATCAGTCCTCCCCCACCATATGGCACGGCGATTCTCGCGTTTCCGTGGGAGGATAGCACACGCCCGAATGCGCCGACTTTGCTACACTTGCGACAGAGATCGGGATCACAACCGCCAGGGATGGGAAGAGGATGACAAAACGCAGGGGCGGGTTGGGGCGCGGCCTCGGCACGTTTATTCCGACCGATGTGGCCGCGTCCGCGAGCGGTCAGGAAGTCGATATCGACTCGGTCGGGCCGAACCCGCACCAGCCGCGCATGTACATGGATGATGCACGCCTCGCCGATCTGGCCGAGTCGATCCGGGCGCACGGGATTTTGCAGCCGCTCCTGGTCACGCGCAGCGAAGGCGACGGGCTCGCCTATCGCCTGATCGCGGGCGAGCGGCGTTGGCGAGCGGCGCGCCTCGCGGGGCTGACGCGCGTTCCCGTGACGGTGAAAGAAGCGACCCCTGCCGAACTCCTCGAACTCGCGCTGGTCGAAAATATCCAGCGCGCCGACCTCAACCCGCTCGAAGAGGCGACCGCCTATCGCCAGCTCGCCGATGAATTCGGGCTGACGCAAGAACAGATCGCGGGCAGAGTCGGGCGCAGCCGCGTCTCGATCACCAATGCGATCCGCTTGCTCGGCTGCCCCCCAGAGGTGAAGGTGGCGATCAACGAAGGTCGCATCACCGAGGGCCACGCCCGCGCGCTCCTCGCCTTGACCTCCGACGCGGAACAGGTCGCCGCCCTCGAATTGATCGAGCGCGACGGGCTGACGGTGCGGCAAACCGAGGAACTGGTGCGGCGCTGGCAGGCGGCGGGCACCCGGCACAGCCCCCTCCCCGCCCCCCGCCCGCCCGATTTCGACCGACTGGAGGATCGCTTCCGCCGCGTGCTCGGCACCCGCGTCAACCTCCAGAAGAGTCGCCGCGGTGGCCGGATCGTGATCCACTTCTTCTCCGACGAAGAGCTCGATGGGCTGTATAAACAGATCGTCGGGCAAGAAGAAGACTGAGCGCGACGCGGGGCGATTGCTGACGACGGGTGAGCAGCGGTGACGACGCAGCATCCACAAAAGATGGTGTTGGGCGACGACGCATCGAGCGGCGGCTCTTTCGAGGAGCGGACGACCCTTTCACTGCGACTACTTGGCGATTTTGTGATCACGGTGGGCGGTCGGGTCGTCCCCGATGTCGCCTGGCGCGGACAGAAAGCACGATCACTCGTCAAACTCCTGGCCCTCGCGCCAGGGTATCGTGTGACGCGGGACGAGGTCATCGATCAACTTTGGCCCGATCTCCCGCCCGAATCCGCGCTCTCCAATCTCTACAACGCCCTCAGCGTTGCGCGCAGGGCGCTTGCTCCGGCGACACTCCGTTTGCGCGGTGGCATACTTGCCCTCCATCCAGAAGGGCCGGTGCATACCGACATCGTGGCGTTCGAGACGGCCGCGGCTGAAGCGCGCGGGGCGACGACCGCAACGCCCTACGAGCGAGCCCTCACGCAGTACGGTGGCGAGTTGCTGCCCGAGGACCGCTACGCCGATTGGGCAATCACGCGACGCGAGAGCTTACGCGACCTTCGTCGCAGCCTCTTACACGCGGTCGCCGAGGTGTATCTCTCCGCAGCCCCGAAACATGCACTCCAGACCTTCGACCAACTCCTAGCCCAGGACCCGACCGATGAGGTCGCTTGTGCCGGAGCGATGCGGCTCCACGCGCAAGCCGGGAACCGTGCGCTGGCGCAGCGCCAGTACGAGGCGCTGCGTGAAGCCCTCGCCCGCGACCTCGATGCCGAACCAGGGCCGGAACTCCGCCGCTTGTATGGCGATATTGTCACCGGTCGGTATCAAGCAAGTGTGCCAGCGGGGGGCGCAGCCCTCGCACCCGACACGACATCCCCACATACGGAGGGAGCTCCGGCACCGCCCGGCCTATTGCCACGCCCACTGACGCGCCTCATCGGGCGCGAGGACGAGATTTCGGCGATCAGCAAATTGCTCGACGCGCCGGACGTGCGCTTATTGACCCTCACCGGTATCGGCGGGATCGGCAAGACCCGCCTGGCGCTCGCCGTAGCGGATGCCGTCATGGCGAATTTCGCGGCGGGTGTCTACTTCATCGAATTTGCGCGCTTAACCGATCCACAATTGGTCCCGAGTGCGATCGCCAGAGCACTCGGTATTCACGAGCACCAGGATGACGCACTGGGTACGATGATCACGGCGAGGTTAGGCGATCGGGCCGTCCTCCTTGTCCTCGACAACTGCGAACATCTCATCGA
>DATCMP010000548.1:0-3795 GCA_036563365.1 Thermomicrobiales bacterium | reverse complement strand
ATCGTCGTCCTGGCGGTCAAGCCGTTCGATGTGGCGAGTGCGTTGACCGAAGTGGGACAGGCGCTGTCGCCGGGGCAATTGTTGATCTCCGTCGCCGCTGGTGTCGCCACCGCCGCGATCGAAGCCCGCCTCCCCGCCGGGATCCCCGTGGTGCGCGCGATGCCGAACACCTCCTCGTTTGTGCAAGAGTCGGCGACCGCGATCTGCGGCGGACGCTGGGCTACCCCGGAAACGTTGGAGCTGGCTAGCCAGCTCTTCGCCGCGATCGGCACGGTGGTGACGGTAGAAGAAGACGCGATGAACGCCGTGACCGGCCTCTCTGGCAGCGGTCCGGCCTATATCTACTACGTCGCGGAGGCGCTGCTGGCGGCGGGCGAGTCGGTCGGGCTGTCGGCGGAGACGAGCCGAGAACTGCTCCTGCAAACCCTCTATGGCGCGGCCAGGATGCTGCGCGAAACCGGCAAGAGTCCGGGCGAACTGCGACGACAGGTGACCTCGCCAAATGGCACCACGATGGCCGGGATCGCTGCCCTCGACGCGGGCGATGTGGGGGCATCGTTCCGCATCGCCGTCGAGCGCGCCACCGAACGCGCCCGAGAGATGGGCCAACAGCTGAACCCGTAGCGGAGCGATCGATCCTCAAGGCTTAGGGGGATACAGTGCGGCGCATTTCCGAACGGCTGTGCTGGATGACTACCCAAGTCACCCCTCGATCGTCTATAGTTGCACCCCGGTCAACGAAATGCTTGCGCGAGGCGCTGTCGGCGTCGACGGTGGCGCGCGAGTGATGACAGGACGGGGGAACTATGCCAGCACGGTTGGTGATCGGCGGGCAATGGGGCGACGAGGGCAAGGGCAAGATCGTCGATGCCCTGGCGGAGCAGGCGGCGGTTGTGGTCCGGGCGACGGGCGGCAACAACGCCGGCCATACCATCCTCAATCCACTCGGTAAATTTAAGATGCACCTCGTGCCTGCCGGAGTGTTCCACTCGCAGGCGACCTCCATCATCGGCAACGGCGTGGTGATCGATCCGAAAGGTCTACTCGCCGAACTGGCGATCCTGAAACGAGCGGGCGTGGATACCTCGCGCCTGCGGATCAGCGACCGCGCACACCTCGTGATGCCCTGGCATCCGTTGATCGATAAGCTAGAAGAGACGCAGCGCGGCGGTTCCGCGATCGGGACGACCGGTCGCGGCATCGGCCCGGCCTACGCCGATCGCGCCAGCCGCACCGGCGTGCGCGTGGCCGATCTACGCGACGAGACGTTCCTGACGTCGAAAGTCCAGGATCTGGTCGAGCGCAAGAACAAGATCCTCAGCCTCTATGGCGCACCACCACTCGAAGCGAAGCAAATCCTCGAAGAATTTTTCTCTTACGCCGAGCAACTGGAGCCCTACATTGCTGCGACCGAGATGCTGGTGCAGGATGCGCTGGATCGCGGCGAGGAAGTGCTGGTCGAGGGGGCGCAGGCGGCGCTCTTGGATCTCGACTTCGGCACCTACCCATATGTGACCTCATCCTTCCCCACGGCGGCCGGTTCCTGTGCCGGGGCCGGTATCGCCCCGACCCAGGTGCTCGAAACCCTGGCCGTCTTCAAGGCATACAGCACGCGCGTCGGCGGGGGGCCATTCCCGACCGAACTGACGAACGATATCGGCGATCACATCCGCGAACGCGGCCAGGAATACGGCACCACGACCGGTCGCCCGCGCCGTTGCGGCTGGTTCGACGCGGTTGCCGGGCGTTACGTCGTGCGCCTCAACGATGTCAAGCGGATCGCGCTGACCCGCTTCGATATCCTCGATACCCTGACCGAATTACAGATCTGTGTCGGCTACGAGTCCGCTGGCACCGTCATCAATCACCCCCCGGCGGGCGAGGATGCCTGGCCGAAAATCAAGCCGATCTACGAGACACTCCCCGGTTGGCTCACCGATACGAGTATGGCCCGCTCGCTCGATGAATTGCCGATCAACGCCCAACGCTACATCGCGCGGATCGAGGAGACACTCGGCGCGCAGGCGGCGTTGATCGGGGTGGGACCATCGCGCGAACAGATGATCCGCGCGGGCGAAGGCGCACTCGTCTGAATGGTAAATGGGGGTATGATGCTCGATAGCCGACAGATTCAGCAGATCATCCCGCACCGCCATCCGATGCTCCTGGTCGACCGGATCCTCGAAATCGAAGACGGGGTCCGCGCCGTCGGGATCAAGAACGTCAGCCACGGCGATGCCTTTTTTGTCGGCCATTTCCCCGAATTTCCGGTGATGCCCGGCGTCCTGATCGTGGAGGCGCTGGCCCAGGTCGGCGCGGTCGCGCTGCTGAAGATGGCCGAAAACCGCGGCAAGATCCCGTTCTTTGCCGGGATCGACGGGGTCCGTTTCAAGCGTCCGGTGGTCCCGGGCGATCAGTTGCGCCTCGAAGTGGAACTCGGCAAGTTCCGTGGCGGATTCGGCAAGGGGACCGCCACGGCCACCGTCGAGGGCGTCGTCGTCGCCAAGGGCGAGCTCCTCTTCGCGCTGACCGCTACGCCGACAAGCCCGGAAAATGCCGGTGTCTGATCGCGGCACGGGGCAGGGCTAACGCGATGAGCGACATCAAGGCCCGCGTGCGCCAGGGGGCGATTACCGTCGCCTGTTGTGCGCTGCGACCGTTCTTCCGGGCTCAGCGTACCGGCGAAACGTTCGCCCCGCCCCGCCGTATCCTCGTTTTCCGGCGCTGTTGCCTCGGCGATACGCTGATGATGACGCCATTGCTCGCCGCGCTCGACGCAGCTTATCCCGAAGCAACGATCACGTATGCTGTCGGGAGATGGTCGGCGGCGGCCGTGGTGAATAATCCGCACATAGACGCGATCCTACGCCTCCCCGACCATCCCTCCCGACGAGATTGGGTGCGGATCGTCGGCAAGGTGCGCCGCGGGGGCTTCGACCTCGCCCTGATCCCGGAGCGCTCGCCGTTGCCCGCGCTGGCGGTGGCGCTGGCCAGTGTGCCGCGTCGGGTCGGGCTCGACTCGGCGGTGCGCGGTTTCGCCCTGACCGATCGGGTGCCGGTACAAGGCGAGCGCCACGAGACCGATCTGGCGCTCGACCTCGCCCGCGAGCTCGGCCTACGCGCTGACATTCGTCGCCCGCTGTACAGGCCGAGCGAGGCCGCAAGTGTCCACGTCGCCACACTGCTCGAAGCGCGCGGCGTGCAAGAACCACTGCTCGTAATCCACCCCGGCGGCGGCGCGAATCCCGGCACAACGATGGATATGAAACGCTGGCCTGCCGAGCGCTTCGCGCAGGTTGCCGCTACGCTGCGAGCACAACTCGGAGGGTCGATCATCCTCGTCGGTGCGGAGAGCGATCGGCAATTGGTGAACGCGACGAACGCGGCCTTGCGCGGCGACGCGGTGGATCTTTGCGCCGCGCTGTCGCTCGACGAGTTGGGCGCACTCTGCGCCCGAGCCACCCTCTACATCGGCAACGACTCCGGGACGACCCACCTCGCGGAAGGGTGCGGCACCCCGGTCGTCGCGATCTTCGGCCCAACCGATCCGGCGCAATACGGACCGACCGATGGGATCGGCGAGGCGGTCTGGGATCCGGTCTCCTGCGGCCCTTATGTGCAACGCGGCGATCTGACCCGCCTCACCGCAACGGAGACGTTTCGCTGTATCGACACGATCACGGTCGAGCAGGTAGTCGCCGCGGCAGAACGCGTCCTCGCGCGCGCCATGACCCGATGAGCGACGAAACGTTGAGCAAGCGCCAGCAGGTGCGGCGACTATTGCTGCGGGCGGGC
>DATCMP010000104.1:0-5734 GCA_036563365.1 Thermomicrobiales bacterium | reverse complement strand
CTGGCGCTGGAATTCCAACTCGCTGCTGATATCCTGGAAACCGCCCTCAATCCGACCCGCGAGGATCTGATCATCCTGGCGGTGATCGCGGCGCTGCGAACCGCGCTCAACTATTTCCTGGGCCGCGAACTCGATGATGTGCAGCGTCGCGAGCGGGCGATGGGCGAGCAAGGCGCGACCGGCTCCCTCGTCCCACCCGGCGCGAGCCCCGCCGACGCGCCGCTCGGGCAACGTACCCGCTGACCGCTCAGGCCCATGCCGTTCCTCGACTGCCCCGCGCATCGGCGCGGTACGGGTCGTCAATAGGTCAGGGCGAGCGCGCCCAGGGTGAGACCGGCCCCAGAGCCGCCGAGGAGGACGCGGTCGCCGCGCCGGATCCGGTCGGCGGCGACGGCTTCGGCGAGGGCGAGCGGCAGGGACGCGGCGACGCAATTGCCGCGCAGGGCGATGTTGTTGACGACCTGCGCCGTGGTGAAGCCGAGGCGTTCGGTCAATAGGTCGAGCGCGTGGCGGCTGGCCTGGTGCGGGACGAGCGCGTCGATGTCGGCGCGTGACCAGTCGATCGCACAGAGGAATTCGTCGAGGAACGGGCCGATCAGGCGCGCGCCCTGGCGGTAGACGCGCGGCCCGTCCATCCGAAAGAGGTTCATCTCCGGCGTGGTGTTGGGGTCGTTCGGGTGGTGACCGGTGCCGCCGCCGAGGACGACGGTGTGATCGGCCCCACTTGGGTGGGTGACGAACCGCGCCCCCCAGATCGCGCTGGTTTCGCCCGTCGGGGTGGGGGCGACGATCGCGGCGGCGGCGGCGTCGCCGAAGAGGACGGCGCTCTCGCGCTCCCGCGGGTTGAGCGACCGGGACGCGCGCTCGCTGCTGACGATCAGCATCGTGCGGTAGACCCCGGCCCCGATCAGCGCGGCGACCGTTTGCAGGGCGAATGCGAAGCTGAGGCAAGTGGCGTTGAGGTCGAAGCAGGCGGCGCGACCATCCGGCAGGCCGAGTTCGCGGCCCAGCAGGGCGGCGGTGCAGGGGATCGTCTGCTGCGGCCCGGCGGAGGCGCAGACGACCGCATCGAGGTCGGCGGCGGCGATCCCGGCGCAGGCCAATGCGTTGTGCGCGGCGAAGGTCGCCATCGCCAGGGCGCTCTCGGCGTCGCTGGCGTAGCGGCGTTCGTAGACGCCCGTAGCGCGGGTAATCCAACCCGGTGGGATGCCGAGGCGTTCTTCGAGTTCGGCGTTGGTGACGCGGCGCTCGGGGAGGTAGCTGCCGAGGCCGATGATCTGGATCGGGAACATGATGGCGGTGTTCTCCTGAGTCGTGAGTCGTGAGTCGTGAGCAGGTTCCAGCGCGGCCCGGCGGCATCCGCCCATGTGTGGCGCAGGGCGGTAGCCTCGGGACGTGTTCGGTAATCGTGATCTGCACCAGGCATTATAGAACCGGGCGCATGCGTTTACCTGACGTTTACTACAAGATAAACGTTCCTGTCGCCGGGTTGTCTCAATGTCGTGTTAACGGTGCCGGTTCGCGAGGGTGCGCGGCGGGCGTGGCGTGGCGAGCCGCTTGCCGAGCGCGACCGGGATGCCGAGGAGGATGGTGAGGGGGACGTAGGCGAGCAGGAGGCCGAACGCGCCTTTGCCGAGGAGGCGAAGGGTCTGTTCATCGGCGCGGAGGTCCGTGAGGAGCCAACTCGTTTCGTTGACAATACGGGCGACGTTGCCGAGGAAGAGGCCGAGCGCGAGGAGTGGCAGGGCGCGCCAGGAGCGTAGCAGCGCGCCGCCGAGGAGGCCGATGAGCAGGAAACCGAGCGCAGCTGCGTGACCGCTGACGTGTTATGATCAGTCAGGATAGCAGCGCGATGCTGTTGGCGACCAGTCCGGGACTTCAGTCCCGGCTAAGGGCTGCGGCCACGAAGCCTACTGAAGTAGGCTAGGTTTGTCATGAACGCGGTGCTTGTCGGATGAGCAATGCCTTGCAGCAATCCTAGTCCACTGCAGTGGACTTTGTGGCCGCAGCCCTTAACCAGGGACTTGTCCTGTGCCGAGTCACAGGGATTTAATCCCCGGTCCTCCGCGCCTACGGCTGCCATCTTTCGCTTACCTTAGCGCACTCGCCTGATCGATGTTACCCCACATTCCACACCTGCCTGACCTTGATGCCAGCGCCTGCCGAACGCAAACCTTCCGACCGAGCGATGGGAGAACGCCGGAGACTATTGCTGGGCGAAGTAGTCCCGCAGCTTTTGTGCGTAGGGCAGGCGTTCCGCGGCGGTGGTGTTGCGGCGCTCGTAGGTGCGCGCGTAGAGTCGGTCGCCCTGATAGCGCGGGAAGACGTGGAGATGGTAATGCCAGACCTCCTGGTCCGCGCCACGTTCGTTGTGTTGTCGGAACGATGTGCCGTCACAGCCGTAGGTTGCCCGCAAGGCAAGCGCTATCTGCTTGCCGACGATCTGCACCGCCGCCAGCACGTCATCGGGGATGGCGTAGATATGCTCGTAGTGGGCGTTCGGCACGACCAGCACATGGCCGTGATTCTCCGGCCACCACGCGGTACAGATGAACGCCGTCACCACGTCATCACGGAAGACCACGTCGGACTGCTTGGAATAATCCCCTGAAAGATCTTCCCCTGCCGCGAGGCGGCAAAAGGGGCAGCGATACCCTTCTGGGCGATGGGAATACGTGTTGTCTGCTACATCGTCAACGGCCATATCCGCTCCTGATCGTTAAAAATTCTCAATGAGCATGTGCATGCAACGTGCAGGCAGCGGCACGGTAGTACCGCCGCGAGAGGATGGCTGAGATCAGCCAGAGGTCTCAGCTTTGGGTATAGCGTGCGGAAATCACAACCAGATATAGGTTTTCCGTAAGGCACAGCCCAGAATCCGCTCGAATGTAGCTACTTCTGCATCTGCAAGATCGCGTCCGGGTCGGAGCGCGAGGAGTTGGAAGCGAGCGAACCCGACCGGATAGACATAGTCGAGATCGCGCACCGAGCATGTTGCCACACAGCACGGTACGGTGATCTCGAAGGCGGTGAACCCCGTCTCGGGCGTGTAGATTTTGGCTACCTCATCGTACCACCAGGCGAAGTCGAGTTCGGTTCCGCAGAGATGACAGGAGATGCGATCGAGGTTTTCCATTGGATGGATGAGATCGATCTGTGCTGTTACCTGGGTCGTGACTTCGGTAATGATCCGCTCTCCCCTTGTCGCAGCGGGATGCCTTGCTGGAACAAGGTCGCGGAGAAGCGCCTTAGCTTCCTCCTGTGCCGCTTCCGATGGGATATAGGTCGGGTCGAGGGAGAAGAGGCAGATGGAACGATCTGACATAGTGCGTCACCCCTGCTGACTCAGTTGCCTTATCTCTCACCTGGCACAAGTATAACGCCCACTATTGCGCTCAACTTACCCCACGCGCCGCACCCGCCTCCGCTTCACACCCGCTTCTGCTGGCGGCAAGCCTGCCTCGATCGTGAGGGCGGGGGGGTGGCAGGCGTAGCTGGCGATGGTGGACTCGATGCTGGCGCGGACCTCGGCGGCGATGGGGGCAAAGGGGGTGGCGGGGGCGACGGCGAGGGCGACGTGGAGGTGGCCGGGGCGCTCCTGGACCGCGCGGTAGTCGAGGATCTGCGGGCTGGCGAGGAGGATGGCGCGGCGGATCGTGTCGGGGAAAAAAGGGCGCGGCGTGCCGTCGTGGGCGATGAAGTGGCAGACGTCGTCCTGGCGGCCTTCGACGGCGGCGATCGTCTGGAACGGCGAGCCGCATTTGCAGGGGGCGGGGTCGAGGCGCAGGACGTCGTTGAGGCGGTAGCGGATGATCGGCTGGGTCCGTCGCCAGAGATCGGTGACAATCGGCGTGACGCGCCCGGCGTCGCCCGGCAGCGGCGCGTATTGCAGCGCCACGAGATCTTCCTGGACGTGGAGGGAGCCGCGGTGGCAGCTGATCGCCAGCAATCCCTCGGTACACTGGTAGACCTGCCCGACCGGCGCGGCGAAGACGTCCTCCAATCGCGCGCGATCTTGCGGCTCCAACGTCTCGGCGACGGCGAGGAGGCGCGCGGGGCGGGCGTGCAGGGTGCCGGATTCGCGGGCGTCGGCCAGGAAGCCGAGGAGCGACGGCGGGCCGACGAGGTAGTGCGGGGCGAACTCGTTGAGGGCGGCGATCGCTTCGGCGAGCGGCAGCATCAGGTCGAAGAAGCGGAAGCGGACGAGCCTGCCGCCCAAGCCCTCGTAAAGATTGCTGTTGGCGCGGAGGAAGAAGGCGACGCGGGTCGGTTCGCGGCGCGATGTCAGCGTGCGCGCCAGGATTGTCCCGGCCCAGGCAGCGGATTCCCACGGGCTGACGAGGAACAGCCCGCGATGCCCCGAGGTGCCGGACGAGAGGCCGATCGTCACCCCGCCGAGCGTCGGGCGGAAATCGCGGTCGCGCTCGGCGGCGAGGGCGACCGCTTCGGCCTCCGCGCGGCGGACGCCGCGCGTGTTGAAGCGGTCGAAGTTCGCCATCATCAAATGTTTGTCGATCGGCGGCAACCCTCGCCAGTCGGCGGGATCGTGTCCGCGCCAATGGTCGGCGTAGAACGGCGAGCGGGCGCGGGCGAAGGCGACGATGCGGCGGGCGTGGCGCTCGCGGTAACGGTCGAGGTGCGGGCCGCGCAGGAAGCGCCAGCGCCATTGGGCGCGGAGGAAGTGGGCGGCGATCAGCGGCGCGGCGCGGTTCATGGCGCGGGTGTCGTTGCGGGGTCGGTCGCACCGTCCGTCGCGCGGTGGGTCGCGCGGTGGTGCGCCGCCTCGCGCCCGAGTTCGCGCCCGAGGGCTTCGGCGCAGTGGGTCGGCAGGATGGCGACCTCCGGGCGGGCGAGCGCGAAGTCGTGCAGCTTGTCGATCGTGGCGGCCAGGGCGCACGGGTCGTCGGCGATCAGGTTGGCGAAGGCGGGCGGCGGGCGACGCTCGCGGTAGGCGCGACTGAGCCAGCAGCCATCGGCGGCGAGCAACAACCCGCCGCGATCAGTCCGCGCCAGCAGGCCGAGCTGGCCGCGTGCGTGACCGGGGAGCGGCACCAGCAACGCGGAGCCGTCGCCGAAGAGGTCGTGCGTCGGGCCGAGCGCGGGGAGCGCGGGGCCGTCGAAGCGGTCGATCAGGATGGCGCGGGCGGCGAAGTCGTCCGGGATGAGCGCGGGGATGACGCCGCGCAGGAGCGCGCGGAAGCCCTGGCGCTGGCGGGCATCGTCCCAGGCGGCGCGGCTGGCGATCAGTTCGGCGTGCGGGAAGTCGCGCAGCCCGGCGATATGATCCGCGTGGAAGTGGGAGACGACGATCCGGCGGATGTCGCCCACGGTCAGGCCGAACGCGCCGAGTTGCGCGGCGACCGCGAGGCGCGGACTGAGGCGCAGCGGCGTCATCCGGCGATAGAGCGAGAACGGCCACTCGCGCGTGGCGTCGAGGATCCGCGGGGCGTAGCCGGTGTCGAACATCGTCCAGCCATACTTCGGGTGCCCGAGCAGCGCGACCGGCGCGTGGCAGGCGATCTGCCGCCGCCGCCCGCCACGGATAACGTTCGACTCGCTGGCGAGGCAGTAGCCGGTGGTGACGAGGTGGGTCGTGAGTCGTGAGGGGAGTAGTCGGTAGTCGGTAGTCGGTAGTGGCTGCGCGGTGGCGTTATGGCGCGGTGCTGGCACAGCGGACCTCCAGGTGTGGCGGCTGGCGGCTGAAGCCGCGCCTCGCGGGCCTGCGGGCCACGAA
>DATCMP010000100.1:0-8030 GCA_036563365.1 Thermomicrobiales bacterium | reverse complement strand
TGTTCCCCGTACCCTCAGGGATCGACTGCGGCGCGTCAGCGGGCGGAATCCGGCACGGGTGTGGGCTGTGCCTCGTCGTGCGCGGCCTCGGCGATGGCGTGCGCCTCGGCTTCGTGATCGCGGTGATTCTTGATCGCGCGGACGATCAGGACCAGCAGCACGATGACGACCAGGGCGAGGGTGAGCGCCTGACTCGCCCCGCCGAGGAGGTCCGCGATGACGTCCCAACTGGCGGCGAAGGCGTACCCGAGCCCAAGATAGACCGCCGCCCAGACGCTGACCCCGGCCAGATTGGCGACCAGGAAGGCGCGGCGCGAATACCTGGCCGTCCCGGCGATGATGTTGATGATCGCGCTGAGCGGCGAGAACGGGAAGCGCGAGAGGACGACCGCGAATTTGCCGTAGCGGGCGAAGAAGGTATCCGCCCGCTCGATCATCCCCGCGCCGACGTGGAAGCGCTGGCCCCAGCGCATCAGCGCCGCCGTACCGCCGTGCTCGCCGATCCAGTAGCCGATGGCGTTGCCCGCGATCGTCGCGCCGATCGCGCCGAGCAGCAGCGGCAGCAGGGTCAGCGGCCCGCCGGTCGCGAACGCCCCCGCCGCGACCAGCAACAGCGAGCCCGGCAGGGGGATCCCGACCGCGCTGGCGAGCAGGACCGGCACCAGCGCCACCACGCCGTATTGCAGGAGGAAGCCGAGGAGTTGCTCGGTCATGGGTTCCCCCCCGGTGCCGGTGACGGTCGCGGCGGCTGCGGGGGGCGTGGTGCGCGCGGCGTGGCATGGCGCGCGGCGATCAACGCGTTGATCGTCGCGATGTCGGCGTCGAGGTTGCGCCCGCTGTGTTCCGCGAGCGCGCCGAGCGGGGCGCGACGGGTCCGTTCGCTCGGGGTCAGATTCAGGGCGGCGTAGAGGTCGCCCTCCGGGAGACCGTAGGCGCGGGCGATGTAGGGGATCGTCATCCAGGGGCGCACGCCGACGGCGGCACCGTTGCGGACCAGTTCGTCGTTGCGCGCTTCCCGCACCCCGCGGACGACGCGCGCGGTGATCGAGAAGAAGAGGAACAAGCTGACGAACAACAGGAGGATCAGCGGCGCGATGCGCCAGGCCCGGCGCGCGATGCGCCCCCACCGCCCGGGCGCTGCAACCGATCCGCCGCTCACCATCCCCTCCTCCCTGCGCGTCGCCGCCACCGTCATCCACTGCGGATCAGTATACTCGGCGGCGCAGCAACGGTGATGGCGATCGTTGGCGAGCCGCCGCCCTCCGCGGCTCTCGCCGTCGCGCGCACAGCGGATGTCGCCGCCGTCGCGTTGTCGGCGCACGGGGGCGAGTGGTCCGCGCCAGGGGTGGCCCGCCATGCCCCCGGCCGGGGAGCGTAGACGCTGGCACCGCTGCGGGTGAACTAAGCCGATCCCCCCACGCCCGCGCGGACCTATGACGACGAGCGGTTCGGTGCGGCGCAGATCGCCGCCCGGCGCTATCCTGGCTGACAGGGGGCGTTGGCGGGGTTGACCGCGACCCATGCCGCGTTCGCTGCCTTTCTCGCCGCGGTCGGGCCGGGGGCGGCGCGCGACGGGCGTTACATCGAGTGGGCGCGGGTCGCGATAGCTCAGGCGCTGGGGGTGGCAGCCGCCAACTCGGCCAGGGCGAGCCGCGTGTATGGCACCTGATCCGGTGGCCCGTCGCTGATCCAGAGGGTTTGCGCGTGCAGATCGATGATCACGGAGACGACGGTGGCGTAGCGCTCTTCGGGCGGCTGCGTGAGGTCGGGGTGGCGACAGATCGCGTCCGGCGCACCCGCGCTGTCGCGCAACGCGGTTGCCAGCGCGTCGAAGGTGATCACCTGTTCCTCGTTCAGGAGATCCTGCATCCGCGCGAGGCGATCCTGCGAGTCGGGGCCGCGCTCGATCTCCGGCTCCACGATGCCCAACGCACGCGGGTCGAGGAAGTGGTTGGTGTGGCAGAGGCGACCCGCCGTGGCGTCCCAGTGCCGCGTGCGGTCGGGTGCCGCCTCGATGTCGAGGATCCGGTCGGGGATCTGCGCGAGCAGGAAGTTGGCGGCGCAGGCGCGCGGCGCGGCGGTGACGATCGCGGTCGCCGTGTCGAGGTCGCGGGCGTGCAGGATGGCGCGGCAGCGCGCGTGGAACGGCAGGCTCAGGCGTGACCAGTCATCATCGGTCGTCGTCATCCCGTTGATGACGAGGCCGAGCCCGGCGCTGTTCAGCCCGATCTTCGCGCCGAAGATCCCCGCCTCGGTGAAGGCCAGCGTCGCGAACCCATCCGGCTCGCCGGTGTGGATGAGCGCGCCGCGCACCTCGGGGATCCAGTCCCAGTTCTCGCCGATCAGCAGATGCCCGTTCGCCGACACGGCGGGGCCGATCGCGAAGGCGGTGCAGCCATCGGGGTTGCGGACGGTGGTCGCGTTCTGCCCGAACTGGTAATAGAGGAGTTCGTAGCGGACATTGAGGGCGGCGATCCGGTCGAAGTCGCAGCCCGCGCCCGCGGCGATCCCGCGCATCCCGGCGTGGTAGTCGGGATCGGTCGCGGCGATGGCCTCGGCGTAGCGCCGCGCGCGGGCCAGCACCACATCCGGCGCGAGCTTGGCTTCGCGCTCGAAGCGGGCGAAGTAGATGTCGAGGTTCTGGGCGATCGCCGACCACAGGGCACGGCCGTGCGCGAGCCCCTGCTCATACGGCGAGCCTGTGAGGCGCAGGAGCGGCAGCGTCATCGATCCTTCTCCCCGGCGGATGACGCCGCCATATCGTCGCCGACGGTCATAGGGCTTTGAAATACCGGACCTGGGGGAACGCGGTGTAACCGGCTTTCTCATACGAGCGCCTGGCCGGGGCGTGGCCCGGGTCGCCGCCTGTGCCGACGACCGCGAGCGTCATGCCGCTTTCCCGCATCCGCTCCACTACCCACTCGTTCAGAGCGGTGCCGATGCCATGCCCCTGATAGTCGGGATGGACCGCGAGCAACCAGACCTCGCCCGTCTTCTCCTGCTGATCCAGGATGAAGGCGATGAAACCGGCGACCACCCCCGCGACTTCCGCGACCAGGGTCACGGTGTTCGCGTCGGCGAGCGCCTTCTCGACCACGTCGCGTTGCTGCGTTTGCCAGTCGGGATAGAGCCGCGCGTAGATCCTCGGGCCAAGGACTTCCTGAAATGACGCGAAGACCGGTGCCCAGGCCAGCAATGATAGCCGAACTACCGCTTCGCTATCGGCGTGAGCGAAGGGGCGGATCCGCGCGCGCATAACGCCTCTTCATCGCCGAGCAGCGCCGGGCATTCGCTCGTGCGCTTCGGCCCCGTTCAACCGGTCGTTAATGCTGCGCGCCGTCATCGTCGCGCAGCGTCTTGACAAAATCGATCCAGGCGGGCTGCTTAACGAAGCCCAGCGCCTCGTTGATCGCGAGCATCGCGCGATTGTTCGACTCATTCCAGGTCTTGATCGTCGGGCGACCCTGGGCCTTGGCGTAGGCGATCCCCCGGAGCTTCAGGGCCAGCGCGATCCCGCGACGGCGGAAAGCGCGGCGCACGCCGGTGAGCCCGGTATAGAGGTCGTCGCTCCCCTGGCTATGCCAGAGCTGGCTCATCCCGGCGTAGGTGCCGGTCGCCGCGTCGAGCGCCACGAAGTAGGCATCGGGCAGGAGGTCGGGATCGGTCAGGATCCGCTCGATGAAGAACTCGTAGCTGACGGGGGTATGCGGCTCCGGGTGCGGTACATCCTCGGAGAGTTCGCGGTCGAGTTCGTAGAGCTTGCGGTCGCGCTCGGGATCGTGCGCGAGTTCGGCGTAGGTGCGGACGATGATCCCGCTCGCCGCCGTGCGTGCCTCGGCCTCGGCGAACGGTGTGGGGTCGAAATCGGCGACGGCGAGGCGCGATTCCCAGGAGCGCATCGCCTCGGTGAAGCCGCGCCGCGCCAGGAAGCGGAGGCTCCGCGCCCAATCGGCGCGGATCTGCCCGCGGACCGAGAGCGGCGCGAACGGTTCGAGGGCGCGCAGGGTATGGTCGTAGAGGGCCGTGCCGATCCCCTGGCCTTGCCACGCGGGGAGGACGGTGATGCCGAGGCCGAACTTGCGAGGGTGGTACATCCCCGCCGACTGCGTGTATTCGCCGAACCCAATCGGTTCGCCGTCGTGCTCCGCGATGAAGCGCCCCAGTTGGCATTTCGGGTCGCGGTGTTCGTCGCCGAAGCGGATGGTGTCGGCGGTCGTCGCGTATTCGCTGAAGACCGCATTCTGCAGCCGCGCGAGGGTCGGGTAGTCGGCGGCGGTCGCGGGGCGGATCGTCACGCGGGTCTGTAGCTGGCTGCTCATGGTGGCCTTCCTGTCTGTGTGTCGCGAACGCCGTTTCAGGGCCGATGCCGCACTCGTGGTTCAACTGTAGTGTGGGGTGGCTGATCTTGTCATCGGTGGGGGGGACAGCGGGGTGACTGGTCTTATGGGCAGTTGGGGAGAGTTGGGAGTCGTGACTCCCGACTCTCCTCTGCCCTATGGTATAGTCGGGAGCAGGTCGTGTGGCCCGTCACCGGCTGGTGGCGTGGGGAAAGGGGGGCGGATGGCTGGCGAGATGGGGGCGTTGCCGCGTGCGGCGTCGGTCGTGCTGCTGCGCGAGGCTGCGAGCGACGAGCCGTTCGAGGTCTATATGCTCCGGCGGCTCGATAGCGCCCGCTTCGCCCCCGGTGCCCACAGTTTCCCCGGTGGCGTCCTCGATGCGCCGGATTACGACGTGGCGAGCGCCGCGATCCACGCGCTGCCGGGGGGGCTGACGGTGACGGCGCTGCACGAGCGGATGGTGGCGTTGCCGGGCTTCGACGCGCCCGACGCGCCGACGACCGGCGCGCTGCTGGTCTGCGCCGTGCGCGAACTCTTCGAGGAGGCTGGTGTCCTGCTCGTGCGCGAGGAAACGGGCGGGCTGCTGCCGCTCGACAACGGGGCGCGCTGGGCCGCCGCGCGGGAGGATCTGCTGGCCGGGGCGCTGCCATTCGGGCGGCTGCTGCGCGAGGATAACCTGACGATCGCACCGGACGACCTGATCTATTTCTCGCACTGGATCACGCCGGAGGCGTCGCGGATCCGCTTCGATACCCACTTCTTCCTCGGGTTGCTGCCGCCGGGGCAACAGGCGACCCACTGGGCGGGGGAGATGGCGGCGGGCGAGTGGCTGACGCCGCGCGCAGGGTTGGCGCGGCACGCGCGCGGCGCGCTGCCGATGCTGCCGGTGCAGACGAAACATCTGGAGCGTTTCGCCGAATTTGACTCGCTCGATGCGCTGTTCGCGCACGCGCGCACGAAGGCCGTGCCGCCGGTCTTGCCGACCCTTGACCCGGACGGCCGCGAGGCCACGCTGCCCGAGGAGATCGCCGCATGTTGGTGAGGGATTTACCGTTCGTCGGTCGTCTGACCGCCCCGAATCCGTCGATCATGACCGGCAAGGGGACGAATACCTATATCTTCGGCACGGGGGATCTGGCGATTATCGACCCCGGCCCGGACGACAACGACCACATCGCGGCGATCGAGGCGGGGATCGAGGAGATGGGCGGCACCCCCGCCGTGATCCTGGTGACGCACTCGCATCTCGATCATCTGCCGGGGGCATTCTCGCTCCAGCAGCGGATCGGCGTGCCGATCGCGGCGTTCGCGCCGATCCTCGGCGTTGACATCGCGTTGCGCCACGACCAGCGGATGACGATCGGCGGGCACCCGCTGCGCGCGTTGCACACCCCCGGCCACGCCGCCGATCACCTGGCCTTCCTGCTCGAAGACGAGCGCGTCCTCTTCTCCGGCGATCTGATCGTCGGCGAGGGGACGGTGGTGATCGGGCGCGACGGCGAGTTGGACGAATATCTGCGCTCGCTCGAATCGCTGCTGCCGCTCGACTTGCGAATGATCCTGCCCGGCCACGGCCCGGCGATCCACGATCCGCGCGCCCGGATCGAGGGCTACATCGCCCACCGCCACGGGCGCGAGCGGGAGATCCTGGACGCGATCGTGGCGGAAGTCTCGACGATCAACGCGATCGTCGAGGAGATTTATGCCGACGTCGATCCGCGCCTCCACCCGGTCGCGGCGCAGTCGGTCGATGCCCACCTCCGCAAGCTGGTCCGCGATGGGCGCGTCACGACCTACCTGGAAGACGGCGTGACGCACTATGAGATCGCGGAGTGATGGTGGTTGGAGAAGATCATGGCCCGCATAGCGACGAAGCAGGAAACTGATGCGTTGATCGCCCGGTATATCGAGCCGTATCCCGGCGATGCACGGATCGAGGAATATCGCCTCCGCGAGGAGGAGCACGGGTATCCGGTCTGGTCGATCATCGGGAGCCTTACCCCGGACGGCAAGAATGCGGCCCAAGTTATCCAGGATTACGACATCTCGCCCGAAGCGTTGGCGGCGGTGCGGGCCTTCTATGCGTGCCACAAGAAGGCATTGGACAATCGCCTCGCCGCGAATCGTGCCGCGTGATACCGACGTTGATTTGATGATGAGGTGGGCCGTTGAAGGACAAGGCGTTGCCTGCGCTCTTCGATGACCCGGCCCACCCGCTGGCCGCGCCGCTCGCCGCCTGGGCGGCGGCGTCGCCGCGCTTTGCCGCGTTCGTGAGCGAGCATCGCGACAAAATCCGCAAGAAGGCGCGCGGGGCGCGCGAACCCGAGGCAATGGGCGATCTGCTGCTCGAACTGGCGGTCGCGCGGGATCTCCATCGCGAGCGGTATGGCACGCTCGGCTACGAGCGGCATCTGCCCGACCGCACGCGCGTGCCGGACTTCGCGCTGACCCTGCCCTCGGGCGCGATCGTGATCATCGAGGTCACGCGCCTGCGACCGTTAGTCACCGCCCCAGGCGGGGAGCAGGACGCCGCCGCGCCGCGCCGTGCGAGCGAGCCGTCGCCGATCGATTTGCGGCTCGCCGCCCTGGTCTGCGGCAAACTCGGCCAGTTGGTGCCGAACCTGCCGAACGTGATCATCGCGGGCGTCCCCGCCGACCTCCTCCCGGCGCTCGACGTGGCCGAGGCGCTGCGTGCCCTCCTGGCGCGGGCCGAGCGCCGCGAACTGACGCCGCGCGAGCAGCACTATATCCGCAAGCCGAGCGACTTTTTTCGCGGCTACCGCGCCCTCAGCGGCCTCCTGGTGCGCCCGTGGCCGCCCCCCGCTCCCGCGGGGAGCGCGACGCTCTGGATCAACAGCCAGGCACCGAAAGTCCTCCCGACGCGGCTCCGCACCTCCCTAGCCGATGTCCCCGCCGAGGAGCCTGCCGGTCCGTAGTCAACGCGCGTCATAGCGCCATCGCGTTGCGTCGCATACTGGGGGGCCATGAGTGCTGAGGAACGTCTCATGCCCTTATCCGCTGGCGAACTCGCCGAAGTGGGCAGGCTGTGCCGCGCCCACTTCGGCTCGGGCTGTCGGGTCGTGCAGTCGCGGGTGACGCGGCGGCGGCGGGATTATGCGGTCGCGCTGATCACCCTCTCGGGGATGGCGCGTCCGGTCGCGATTAAGCTCGCCGGGCCGGGTGCGACCCTCATCTGCCCGTTCGAGCGCACCGCCGCGATCCTCCGTCTCGTGCGCGCCCAAACGGCTGTGCCGGTCCCTGAGCCGCTGGCGGAGGATGTTTCCTACCGCGACTATCCCTGGCGCTACGCGATCATGACGGCGTTGCCGGGCCTGCCCTGGCACGTTGTGCGCCAGGGTTGGACGGTGGCGGCGCGGTGCGATGCCTGGGCGGATCTTGGGCGTGCGGTCGCGGCGTTACACACGATCACCTTCCCGGCGTACGGCGAGGTTGACGAGGGTGGTGCGGTCATCGATGGCCTGCCGTATGTCGCCGCGCTGGCCGCGCGAGCAGGGCGACGGATCGTCGACCAGCGGCACCGCGACCTCTTTCTGCGCGTGCTCGATGATCGCTCCGTGCTCTTTCGCGAGTCCCAGCCTTCTTGTCTGAGCCATGAAGACCTCAACCCGACAAATCTGCTCGTTGCGCCCGATCCGCAGACGGGGTGCTGGCGGCTGACCAGTATCCTCGATT
>DATCMP010000099.1:0-1756 GCA_036563365.1 Thermomicrobiales bacterium | reverse complement strand
GAAAAGCTCTTCCCGGCGATCAAGGCCGGGGCACGCGGCTATCTCCTGAAGGAGATCGACCCGCGGGAGTTGTTGGCCGCGATCCGCGAGGTTGCCCATGGTGGTTCGGCGCTGCACCCGACGATCGCCCGCCGTGTCCTGCGCGAGATGAGCCGACCTCCTGAACAACCTTTCGGGGAAGACCCCTTAACCGAGCGCGAGGTCGAGGTGCTGACGCTGCTGGCGCGGGGCTATACCAATCAGGCGATCGCCGAGCAACTGACAGTGCGCGAGAGAACGGTGCGCTCGCATGTCAGCAGTATCCTGGCGAAACTGCACCTGGCGAATCGCACCCAGGCGGCGCTCTATGCGCTGCGCTCGGGCTTCTCGCAACTCGATAGCGCCTGACCGCGCACTTGCCCGTAGCGTGCGGCGGTGTTCGCGCGTTGAGTACAGCGGCAGCGGCGGCGGTCCGTCGGTTGCGCCCTGCCCCGGCTTTCGTCGTGCGCGGTGGAGGGATATTGGTGCCGTCAATCCTCGCCGCCGGCGTCGAGCGCCTGCCGCGCGACGCTATTCGCTGGCTCCTCGCCCTCATCCGCGAGCAATTGGCCCTGTTCACCTTCCTGGCTGTGCTGGTCGGCATCGGCTGGTTGCTGGCCGGTCGGGGGTTGCGCGGGCGGCAACGCGTGCGCTGGTACCTCGTGCCGTTGTTGGCCGCCGTGGCGTTCGTCTGTATCGTCGGCCCGGATCGGCTCTTCCCCAAGCACCCGTTCGAGGGTCCGAGCCTGATCATCCTCTCGGAAAATCACGCGCTGACGGCCCTCGATCTGCCCGGATTTGCCGCCGCCATCGCCGCCGGGGTGCTGGCCCTGGGGGAGATCAGGGCGTGGCTACGGGGCCAGTCGGGAAGGTGAAGGTGCGTACGGTAGCTGGCGATCCGGCACCGACCAGCGCGATAGCGTAGCCGGGGATCGGCGCGACCGCGTGGAGTGACCAGTGGCTCCCTTCGCGTTCGTCACCAGCCACGCTGGCGATCCTAAGTCGGTCGTGATCCGCCGCGGCGAGTACGATCTGCGCGGGAGGGAGGCTGAGCCCGACGCCGCGCGCCTTGAGATAGGCTTCCTTGGCCGTCCAACGTTGGAAGAATTGTGGCCGTTGCTCCGCTGGCGGCAGCGTCGCCACGGTTGCCCATTCTTGCGGGGCGAGAACCGTGGGTGCCAGGTCGGCGGGATCGAGATCGGCATGGCACCATTCCAGATCCACGCCGACCGGTCGATCCCGCGCGAGGGCGTAGAGGGCCACACCCTCGGCGTGCGAGACGTTGAAGTGCAGCCAGCCGCCGCCATCCGCTGGATCGAGGGCCGGCTTGCGTTGCTCCGGCGTGCAGTTCGGCCTACCGCACGCGCAGTTGTACTGGAAACGTAACGACGCCGGTGCCAATGAGAGGTAGCGCCCGAGCAGTACGCGCAAGGTGCCGCGCGCGACGATGAAGCGGTCGCGATCGATCGCGCGACGATAACGCCCCGCACGCGCCACTTCGTCAAGCGCGAGGAGCCGCCGGAGCCCTGCGGTTGCATCTGCATCCAGGTCGAGATTCGCTCGCCACAGGTGGATTTCTCCGGCGGGGAGCGCCGATGCGACGGTGGTTTCCTGCCACTCTACGCGCTCGCTCGGTGCGTTTCGCGCGGTGCGCGTTACGGTCATCTTCTCCACACCTGTACCGGCGGGTTGAGCCCTCCACTTATGCCCCCTCGATATGCCCCTTCGTTGTCGGGAG
>DATCMP010000097.1:0-1542 GCA_036563365.1 Thermomicrobiales bacterium | reverse complement strand
CCATCGTCGCGCTCATCGCCGCCGGGACCGCCTGGCGCGAGGCGCTGCTCTCCGCAGACGATGCCGCGCTCGATCGGGTCGGGCGCAGCTCCTACCCCTCGGGGAGCGACCCGAACGAGCCCTTCATCGAAACCATCTGGTGGGAAAACCAGGAGTTGCTGCACCACGGCGCGGAGATCGCGCTCCTCCGCGATCTCTACCGGGTCGTCGGCGGCGCGCCGAGCGCCCGTACCTGAGGGCGCTCGGCACCACCATGGCGGCTTTGCCATCTCGGCCCCCCATGACCGATCGGGTACGAGGGCCGCGCCGCGGCCCTCGCCCTCGTCGGCGCCTCCGGGTGCGCTGGGTGTCTGGCATCACCGTTGGTCATCGCTCGGTTTCTGCCGCGGGGTGACGCCTGATGGTTACCCGAGTGACCCGGTACCGAGCGGTTAATGTCCCCGCCGAATGCCTATGAATTGCGGGACCGGTGGGGGATAGGTCGGTGTGGTCTTGGCCTGTATGCTACGTGCAGGGAACACAATGACGGTAGCGGAAGCGGCGCGGGTACAACCGGGTCCCGGCCGGTAGCACTGACAAGGGGAGAGCAGCACATGTTGCAGTTCGTCGAGGCGCTCCGTGGCCTGTACATCGCGGACGAGGCCGAGGGCCAGGGGCTGGTCGAGTACGCGCTGATCATCGCCTTCATCGCGGTGGTCGTCATCGTCGCGATGGTCTTCCTCCAGGGCAAGATCACCACCCTCTTCTCCAAGGTCGGCAACTCCCTCACCTAAGGGATGCCCCCGCCTGGGTAAGAACAGTCAACGGTGAGGACCCCGCCAACGTTGGCGGGGTCCTCACCGTCTGTGCCTTCAGGAATCACGCCCCGCCGCAGACCTTTATCGAGCGGCTACAGGTAGGCGCGGATGATGTAGACATCCAGCGCAGGGCGGGTGATGCCGCGAGCCGTGCAGTAGATCTTCCGGCCTGATCGTCCTCCCGTCTGCCGGTTGTCACTGTAGATGTGAAAAGCGCTCGATCCACTGCTAGGCCCACTAGCCGAAGGGCACGTTGTCGAGCGCTTGACAAGTCACTGTCACCGGTAGAGATCAGCGCCCCCACCGAAACCCGGTGGGGGCGCTGTGGCAACGAAGTGAGTTATCTGATGCCGCGTGCGGCAAACGCTGCCGCTTGCGCTACTTGAGGTAGGCGGTCTGGAGGGCGCGGTAGAGGGCGAGGGCGAACCAGCCGCGCGGCGCAGGCTGGTCGATCCCGCTGAAGGCGCCGGTTGTCGCCTGGCCGGGAATCCCGCCGAGCGGTTGGGTGTAGTGGACGTAGGTTGCAAGATATTGACGATCTTCCTGTTCGCGCAAGGTACTTGCGGGCACGTTAGTGAAATACTGTGGGCTATCCGACTGTAGGGTCCAATAGTTACCCTGCACCAACCCACGGCTGATGAAGAGGATCGTCTGGCCGTAGAGGACGGGGCTGCGCGGGTTGTAGGTGCCATCCTCGAAGCCCTGCGCCACGCCGCGGCTGGCGAGTGCGCCGACATTCCGCCAC
>DATCMP010000016.1:0-3668 GCA_036563365.1 Thermomicrobiales bacterium | reverse complement strand
CGAGGACTGCGGGGCCGATCAACGGCTGATCGCCGAGGATAAAGAGCGCGGCGTCGGCATCGGGTGGCAGCGCCGCGAGGCCCGCGCGGAGGGACGTGCTCTGCCCCGCGCGGTAGTCATCGTTGATGACGACGCGGGCCGCGCCGAAGTCGATTTGCGCCTGGATCGCCACCGCCTCATGGCCGAGGACCACGATCAACCCGTCGAGCGCGGCGGCGCTGGCGTTCGCCACCGTATGCGCCAGCACCGGTCGATCGCCGAGCGTCAGGAGTTGCTTCGGGCGACCGAGGCGCGACGAACTCCCCGCCGCCAAGATCACGCCGATGATCGGTCCCACGTTACCCCGGCGCTCAGTCACCGGCGACCTCGACCACTTCTTCGAGCGCTTCCAGGGTTCGCTCGGCTTCGCTCTCCTGGCGTGCCTCTTCGTGCTGTTGCGCCGAGACGAGATGCCGATCATAGCGCGTGGCGACGACTTCGGCGATGATCGAGAGGGCGATCTCCGGCGGCGTCTTGCCGCCCAGGTCGAGCCCGATCGGGCCGTGAATCCGGTTGATCTGCTCGTCGGTGAAACCCTCGCGACTCAGGCGGGCGCGACGATCGATATGCGTCTTGCGCGCGCCGATCGCGCCGATGTAGCGTGCGTCGGTTTGCAATGCGCCGCGTGTGGCCGGCTCATCGAGCTTCGGGTCGTGGCTGAGGATCGCGATGTAGGTCGCGAAATCGACGTGGAGCTGGGCGAATGCCTTGTCCGGCCAGGCGACGATGATCTCATCGGCCTCGGGGAACCGTTCGCGGTTGGCGAACCGTGAGCGGGCATCGACGATCGTCACGCGGAAGCCGAGCTCCTTGGCGTAGTGGGTGAGGGGGATCGCGATATGGTCGCCGCCGAAGAGGATCAAGTGCGGCGAAGGGGCATAGACCTCGATGAAGACATCGATGACCTCGCCGGGTTCCCCTCCCGCCAGCGCGGCATCATACGTGTGGCGCACCGAATCCTCACGGCGCTGGGCGCGTACGGCGTCGCGAACGATGGCTGCGCGCAATTCATCAGCCGGGAACTCGCCCTCGGTCTGCCCATTCGGGTGAACGATGAATTTGGCCCCGACCGCCACCGTCGCCGACGCCGACGCCCCGACGATCGTTGCGGTCGCGATCAATCGCTCCTGATCCAGATACCCCTTGAGTGTATCGAACAACCCCATCAGCTCCCCCCTGTGAAGTACGAAGTACGAACGACGAAGCACGAAATGAAGCGGTGTGGTGCCATTTTCTCACCTCGTATCTCGATCCCGTTCATCGGGACTTCCGACTTCGTACTTCGTCGTTCGTACTTCACCCTACCAGCGCAACGGCTCGATAAAGACTTCGATCGTGCCGCCGCACGCCAGGCCGACCTCGAAGGCGAGTTCATCGGTGATGCCGAAGTGGAGCAGCTTGCTCTCGCCGGTCTTGATCGCCTCTTGGGCGGCGTCATAGACCGCGCCTTCGACGCAGCCGCCGCTGACCGAGCCGACCATCTCACCATGCGAGGAGACGGCCAGTTTCGCGCCGAGCGGGCGCGGGGCCGAGCCATAGACCTTCACAACCGTCGCGAGTGCGACATCATCGCCGCGTTCGCGCCAGGTCTCGATGGCCGGTAATACATCTCTCATCGTTATCGTCTCCCACTGCTATTGCTGCAAGGATGGAACCGTAGGGTAGCATGAAAGCAAATTGCGCGCCGTTGCTGACCCTACTTAATCGAAGCGTGATGCGGTCGAATCTATTCCCCGCGTGAGCATTACCGCGCTCAACCATCCAAAACGAGAGGGGCGAGTCATATGACCCGCCCCGCAGTCGTCACACTGGTGCGTCTTTGCCGCCCGTTTAGCCGAGGACGCTCGGGAGATGCAACGTCTGCCGCCGCACCGGGCGACGAGTCGTGACATCGCTCAGGGCGATGGCGAGGTTCTCGAGCGAGTCGAGGTTATGGACCGGCAGGAAGTCGTCCACGTAGGGCAACGCCGCCTGGATACCGCGCGTCAACGGCTGGTAGGTCGGCGAACCGAGCAACGGGTTGAGCCAGATCAGGCGGAACGACATCCGCTGTAACCGGGCCATCTCGCGGCGCAGCACTTCGACATCGCCGCGATCCCAACCATCGCTGATGATCAGCACGATCGCGCCCTGCCCCAGCACCCGCCGCGCCCAGCGGGTGTTGAAGGTCAGCAGCGACTCACCGATCCGCGTCCCACCGGCCCAGTCCTGCACCTCTTTCGAGACGCGCTCCAGGGCCGAGTCGATGTTACGCACGCGCAGTTGGCGCGTGATCCGCGTGAGGCGCGTGCCGAAGACGAAGACCTCTACGCGGCTCAACCCTTGCTCCATCGTGTGGACGAACTGGAGCAGGATACGCGAGTAGCGATCCATCGAGCCGCTGATGTCGCAGATCAGTACCACGCGGCGCGGCTTCTGCTTCCGCTTGCGGCGGGCCAGTTCCATCGGCTCGCCGCCGTACTTCATGTTCGCACGGAGCGAGCGGCGCAGATCGAGGTACATCCCCTTGGAGGCGCGCACGGTGCGCCGCGAGCGACGCATCGCGATCTGCCAGGCGATCTTCTGCATCAGCAGCTTCGCCCGGTTCATCTCGTCCGCGTTGAACTGTGCGAAGTCTTTGCCCTTCAACGCCTCGGAGGCGCTGTAGGTCAGCATCGTGTCGGGGTCGGCGTCGTCCGCGCTCTCCCCTTCCTGTACTTCGCGCTGGCTCTGCCGCTTATCGGCAGACTCCTCGTCCTGGCCCTTCTTCTTGTCCTTGCCCGGAGGCGGTGGGATCGCGTCCTCGTCGTCGGCGTTCGCCTGATCGGGCGGGGCGAGATCGGACGTCTCGTCGAAGGGGCTATCGTCGTCCGCGAAGGTGCTGTAACGCCAATAGAGATCGAATGCTTTATCGAAGAGCGGGCCGTCTTCCTTGCGGATGACGAAGACCGCGCGCGACGCCAGCTTGAAATCTTCGCGCACCAACCCGATCGAGGGGATGGCGGCGGCGAAGTCCATCGTCTGCCCGAGGGTCGCCGGCAGACCGACGAGGCGCAGATAGCGCCCGAAGCCCACCACGCGGTCGAGCAACTGGGCACCACGCTCCAGATCGCGCCCGCGCGCTTCGAGCCCGGTTCCCGGTTCGCTAGCCATTGTTCGCCCCGGCGGTCGCGGTCTGAATCAGTTGCTTGCTCAGGCCGCTGGTGACCTTGCTGACATCTTCCTGGTGCTTGAGGATCGCACCCAACGTCGCGTCGACCGCTTCCTGACGGAGATCGCTCTGGTCGAGGGCGACGAGCGCGGCGGCCCAGTCGAGGGTCTCGGCGACACCCGGCACCTTGTAGAGATCGACGCGGCGCAACTCGTGCATGAAGTGGCTCACCTGCCGCGCCAGGCCCTGCGGCGCTTGCGGCTGGCGGGCGGCGATGATCGCCTCTTCCTTCTCGATCGACGGGTAGTCGATCCAGTGGTAGAGACAACGGCGCTTCAGCGCGTCATGGAGTTCGCGGGTGCGGTTCGAGGTGATGATCACCACGGGCGGCTGCGACGCCTTGATCGTCCCGATCTCCGGTACGGTGATCTGGAAGTCGGAGAGCAGTTCGAGCAAGAACGCCTCGAACTCTTCGTCGGCACGGTCGATCTCATCGATC
>DATCMP010000014.1:0-13831 GCA_036563365.1 Thermomicrobiales bacterium | reverse complement strand
CTCCCGCACTTGGCGCGGGTCCAGCGCCCAGCGCACCAGGACCGCCGCGATATCCACCATGCCCCGCACCCCCGCCTTCGCCCAACCGACGCGCGGAGCATACCTGATTCCCATGCGGGTTTCATCGGCGCTTCAGTTTAGTCAAGTACCCGCTACGGTGTCCAGCGCGCGGTCTGCGGGTAGGCAGCGCCGATGTTGCGCGCTTGGAAGTTCCTGACCATCGAGCTGCTGACGTAATGGCTCCGCTGCGCGTGATGACCGGCGGGCTGCGGACACCTTCTGTCGTCTTCCACCTTGTCGGCCACCGCACAACCAACAGCGCGCAGAAGCTCCCGGCGTACCGCCGTGTGCGGGCATCGATCTTGCCTCACTCCGACGAGGGTCTGCTGTCCCGTATCGATGATAGCGTGTTTGGTGGGGTATGCCACCTCCTGCTGTTCCGAGAGCCGGATAGCGAGGATCACCTCGTGAGGCACGGCGTGTGGGCCGACCTGCGGCTGACTGGCTATACGCACGGCGCGCTGCTCCGAAGCGCGCTCCTGACCTCGGCCCGGAACGGTAGACGGGCCGATGGTACCGTGAGTTCATGCGAGGAGGCCCATGCACCATGTAGGGGATAAGATACCCGAGTCTGCGGTGTCCTCTCTCGATCAGTTGCCGCTCTCCCGGTTCCACTGGCGGCTGCTCCTGGTCAGCGGTATCGGCTGGCTGTTCGACGCGATGGACGTTCTGGTGGTCGGCAGCGTCGTCGCGGCCGTCTCGCGCGAGTGGGGGCTCGACGCGACCCAGGCGCAGTGGATCAACACCGCCAATCTCGCCGGCCTCTTCTTCGGCGCGCTCGCGTCGGGTATTCTGGCCGATCGGCTGGGGCGTCGGCTCGTCTTCGCCGCCACCTTGCTCCTCTACAGCATCTTCAGCGGCCTCTCGGCTGCCGCGACGGGGGTGGGGATGTTGATGGCGTTGCGCTTCCTCGCGGGCCTCGGCCTGGGCGGCGAGTTGCCGGTGGCCGCCACTCTGGTTTCCGAGTTCATGCCCGCGAAGCGCCGCGGCTTCATGGTCGTGCTGCTGGAGAGTTTCTGGGCGTATGGTTCCGTGGCCGCCGCGCTGATCGCCTTCCTGGTGATCCCGACCTGGGGTTGGCGGGTCGCGCTGCTGCTCGGTGCGCTGCCAGCGTTCTATGCTTTCGTCATCCGGCGCGCGCTCCCCGAGTCACCGCGCTACCTGGCAAGTAAAGGGCGCTACGCCGAGGCCGAGGCGATCGTGCGCCGGATCGCGGCGGAAGGGGGCGTCGCGCTCGCGCCACGGACGCCCGCCGCCGCGCAGGCCGTCGCCCCGCCCCCGCAGGCGGGCGTGTCC
Organism: Thermomicrobiales bacterium; assembly: GCA_036563365.1. GTDB lineage: Bacteria > Chloroflexota > Chloroflexia > Thermomicrobiales > CADCWN01 > CADCWN01. The sequence goes on along the minus strand of DATCMP010000014.1, from coordinate 12,475 downwards.
CAGCTGTTCTCGCCGCTCTATCGCCGCCGCACGCTGGTCCTCTGGGTCATGTGGGCGACCATGAATTTCAGCTACTACGGGATCTTCCTCTGGTTGCCGCTGCAGTTCACGCGCCGCGGCTTCAGCCTGGAGCAGGCGCTGCTCTTCAATCTGATCATCGCGATCGCCCAGATTCCGGGCTACTTCAGCGCGGCGTACCTCGTAGAGCGTGTCGGGCGTAAGCCGACGTTCGTCGCCTACCTCCTGCTGGCGGCGGTGGGCGCTTTCTTCTTCGGTCAGGAGGCGTTGACCGCGCGGGACATCCCCGCGATCCTGATCTGGGGCAGTGTGGTGAGCTTTTTCAACCTCGGTGCCTGGGGGGTCGTCTACACCTACACGCCGGAACTCTACCCCACGACCCTCCGGGGGACGGGATCGGGCTGGGCCGCCGCCTGCGGGCGTATCTTCGCCTTCCTCGCCCCGCTCTCGATCGCCTATCAGATCGCCGTCTTCAGGAGCGACCGGACCGTCTTCCTGGTCTTCACGATCGTGATGGTTTTGGGCGGCCTGATCGTGTGGCTCTTCGGCCCCGAGACGCGCGGCCGGAGCCTGGACGCGCTCACGCCGACGGTGGATGCCTGAAGGCCGCTCGGTGTGTTCGCGCCGTATGGGATGGAGGCTTCACCCCGTTATAGGGGATGAGGTCATCCCTGCGATTACCCTTACATGGCCGCTCGTCGTCGCGCCGCGCCGGGCGGTGGCTCAATCCTCCGACCTCAGTCTTGCTCCGGCCAACTGCGCGTAGACCCGGGCGATGGCGCTGTGGTCGGCGTCGCCCAGCCCGGCGGCCCGCGCCGCCTGTAGGAGTTCCAGCACCTGCGCCGTCAGGGGGAGCGGCGCGCCGAGCGCCCGACCCGCCGCCAGCGCATTCGCCAGATCTTTGTGGTGCAGATCGACGCGGAACCCCGGTCTCGTGTCATCGGCCAGCATCTGTCCTGCCTTGGCCTCCAGGATCGCGCTCCCCGCCGCCCCGTCGCGGATAGCCTCGACCACGGTCGCCGGGTCCACGCCCGCCCGCGTGACTAGCGCCAGCGCCTCGGCCACCGCCGCGAGGTTGAGCCCGACGATGATTTGGTTCGCGAGCTTCGCGACGTTCCCCGCGCCCATATCGCCGCAGTGGACAATCGTCCCCCCCATGCAGCGCAGCAGGGGCAGCGCCTCCGCGAAGTCGGTCGCCGCCCCGCCGACCATGATCGCCAGCGTCCCGTCGATCGCCTTCGGCTCGCCACCGCTCACAGGGGCATCCAGGAAGCGCAGGCCCGCCCCGGCCAGCGCCGCGCCGACTTCGCGCGACACCGTCGGGTCGATCGAGCTCATGTCAATGACCAGCGCCCCTGGCCGTGCCCCCGCCAGCACCCCGTCCGGGCCGAGCAGCGCCGCCCGGACATGCGGGGAGTTCGGCAGCATCGTGATGACCGTGTCGCACCGCGCGGCCACCGCGCTGGACGATCCGGCGGCGACGGCACCCGCCGAGGCCGCCGCCGCGACCGCCGCCGGGACGACATCGTGGACAATCGCCGCGTAACCCGCGCGTAGCAGATTCCGGCACATCGGTAGCCCCATGATGCCGAGGCCGATAAACCCCACGGTTTCCATATCCGCAACCCTCCCCGCGCCTGCGGCTCCATGCCGCGATGATCCACGCCGTGCCCAACCGAGAGGCGCAGTATAAGGCCATCGTTGCTGGTCCGCCGTTCCCCACGCGATCCGCTGTCCCAATTACGCACCAATCAGATCGGCTCTGCATGACAAGATCGCGCGGGCAGACGCGGCGGTAGGTATCCAGCGTATCAACGGAGTCCACGACTTTTGGTGGGTAACTCACTCGCCTGATCGCGTCGCGTCAGACGCCGGTGGCTGTGCCGGGTACACCGATGCCAATCGTCCGCTGCAAGGGGGGCTTGGGAACGACGGGAGCGGTTGGGACGGCTCGGTGCCGGGATCGGATAGCCGTCCATCGATCCTGGCGCGGTCAGGTACCCAATGCCAGCCGCGCCAGGATCGTTTCCAGGACACCCTCGTCCAGGTGCTCGACCGGTTGTGTCGGCGCGAATCGCTCCGGGCGACCTAGCCGGTCGACGACGATCGCCGCCGATCCCGCCGCCTCGGCCGCGCGCAAGCCCGGGACGGCATCCTCGATCACCAGGCACTCGGGCGCGGGAATGCCGAGCGCCGCCGCACCACGCAGGTAGGGCTCGGGATCGGGCTTGCCGACCGTCACATCGTCGGCGCTCACCGTCGCCGCGAACACCCCGCCCAGGTCGAATCGCCGCAGCACCAGGTCGAGCTCTGTCCGCCTGGCCCCGGTGACGAGCGCCAGCGGCACGCCGTGCTGTTGGAGTGCGCGAGCCAGCCACTGCCCGTCCTCACAGGCCGCGACCTCGGCGGCGAGTCGCGTCGCGACGCCGATCTGCTTCGCTGCCATCACCTCTGCGATGTCGGCGACGGTCCGGTGCTGCGCGAACCACTCGATCAACCCGTCCCGGTCCGGGCGACCGAGGAAGACGCGCTCCCAGTCGGCGTCGTCGGGCACCGGCAGGCCGCGCTCATGCAATGCTGCCTGCGCCGCCGCTTGATGTGTCGGCTCCGAATCGATCAGGACGCCGTCCATGTCGAAGAGCACCGCCCGGATCATCTCTCCCACGTCATATCTCCTGCCCACAGCCCTCTCGGGCCGAGGAAGCCGGACACGCGGCCCATCAACTTCCGGCGGCGGGGCTGCTTGACCAACCGCGGCGGATCACCGAGGATCGCGTGCGCTATCGCGCGGCCCGGCCCGAGAACCGCGCCGCGCTCTTGCTCGAACGGCTCGTCGCCACAGATTACTCCCTGACGGCCAACGCGACGCACACGAACGGCGCGGGACCCTGCTCGACCGTCACCAAACGGTCGGCTGTGCCGTACGCCGTGTGATCACGCAAGCCTCTTACTCGGTCGGCTCACTCGTTGCCCATTCCTGCCGAGCCTGGCCGACCGACCGATCGAGTTGGGCCTGATCGCCCACCCGAGCAATCCAGTCGAGCGGGATCCAGTGTCGCTGTCCGAGCGTATCCGGCTTCAGCGCGACCGTATTGCCCGCCCCGGGTCCGTCGATCGCGCCCAGCGTCTCGCCGTCGGTCCCGACCAGCAGCATATTCTCGCGCACCGACGCGATGGTGACCCGTTCTGTCCCGCCTACATGCTGCGAGGCCGGCATGGTGAGCGTCGTCGGCGGCGGTCCCAAGGGGTGCTGCGGCACCGGGCGTTCGTCAGCGCTACCTAACGTCACCGTCGCCCGCACCTCGCCGCCAGCGACGCCGGGTGCCTCCCCCGCCACGCCATGTACGTCGGCCTGTTCACCCTTCGACTGCTCGTCTGCCATCCTTGCCTCCTCATCGTCTTTCGCGTCCAAGAAATGCCGCATTGATGCTCGCCAAACCGGAGGCGCAAGATGACTGCCAGAGATGGATGCTGAGGTTGATTGACACAACGTCGCGAAAGCAGCTCCACGGCGCACCGCGTTCGTGTCGTGACGACTCGCCCAACCAAACCTTCGCGTGTCGGCTCACACATTGTCAGCGATCGCCAGCAAGATCCGCCTTTCGCCATCGCCGTCGGTCTTGATCAGATAAAAGAAAGGATCGGGGTGCTGTGCCCGCATCGCGTCGCGGAACTGATGCCAGCCCTGGGTGCCGCGCATCGTGTGCGCGGCCAGGCTGCACAAGTAGCCCACGACGCGACCATCCTCCTCGGCCTCGATCCAGTAGCCGATCGTCGGATCGAGCCGCTGGTCGGCCGCATCGTGGTAATAGCATACTGGGGGCTGCTCGCCATGCACCGCGTACGCTCCTCTCACCCAGGGCGGCACGAGGCCAACTTGCGGCCCTGATTCACGGTCGCAACACGCCCGCAGTGTCCATACCGCTGGAGAACCGCGCCACCATCCGCAGTCTGCTGTTCGGGTGGGTCGGTTGTACTTCCGCCAGCCCGGCGCTCCGGTGTGGTGTCGCCAGAAGAATACACTGTCCACTCACGGACCGGCCGAGATCGCCACGGTCACGCGCCCGGTGCCGTCACATTCGGGACACGGCTCGCCATTGTCGCGGTGCCCCGTCCCACGACACGCGCGGCAAAGGTGCTCACCCGACGCCGGGGCACCGGGCGGAACCTCGTCGCCGGGGAGCATCGCCGCCGCTTCCGCGCCGTTCGTCGCGCCACTCGGGGTGGCCCCTTCCTGCTCATTCCGTTCGTTGTGCATCATCCCCTCGCCCTGCCGCTCGCTCATCCCATCCACCCGTGTCCCGACGTGGCAAGAATGGGGCCACGATCCGTGGGCAACGGTTTGGGCTACGGGTGTCCGCCAATCATCCCTACCCGTCTACGAAGCGCGACCCTGGAGGGTACACTTCCTGCTTCATCTGTGGGTATCGAAGCTGAATCGATCGATTTCGCCCTCCTCGTAGCCGAGTTCCGCGAGAACCTCGCGTGTGTGCTCGCCGAGCCCCGGAATCGCGCCCATCGCCGAGGGTGCCCCGGCGAGATTGTGCGGCGGGAGCAGCGCGGGGAGCGGCCCGACCGGGCTATCGACGGTCGTCCAGCGCCCGCGCGCCGCGAGTTGCGGGTGCGCCACCACAGCGGGGACGTCGTTGACGCGACCGTTGGGGATATCGGCGGTGTCCAGCGCGGCGAGCAAATCCGCCACGGACCGCCGCGCGAAGCGCCCCTCGATCAGCGGTTCGAGGATCGCGCGGTTGCGGAGGCGGTCGGGGTTGGTGACGAAGCGCGGGTCAGCGGCGAGCGTGGGGTCGTCGTAGACCCCGGCGCAGAAACGTCGCCACTGGCCGTCGTTCTGGACGGCGAAGTTGATCGCACCATCGGCGCAGGCATACACGCCGTAGGGGACGATCAGGTTGTGCCGCATCCCCGCGCGCTCGACCTCCCGCCCGACGCCGAGGAGGTGATAGATCGCCGGGGTCAGCCATTCGGCCAGGCACTCGAGCATCGCGATGTCGATCCGCTCGCCGCGCCCCGTCCGCGCCCGCCCGAGCAACGCCGCCAGGATCGCCCCGTGAGCGTACAACCCCGCGCCGACATCCGCGACCGAAACCCCGACCTTCGCCATCGCCTCGGGCGTGCCGGTCACGCTGAGCACGCCCGCCTCGCCTTGCAGGAGCAGATCGTAAGCCTTCTTGTCGCGATACGGGCCATCCGGTCCGTAGCCCGAGATGCCGCACCAGATCAGCCCCGGATTGCGCGCCGCCGTCGCCTCGTACCCGAACCCCAACCGCTCAATCGCCCCCGGCCCCAAGTTGTGTACGAAGACGTCCGCCCTGTCGAGCAAGCGGCCCAGTGCCTCGCGACCCTGCGCCGCCTTGAGGCCCAGCACGACGCTCCGCTTGCCGCGATTGAGCCAGGCGAAGTGCCCCGAGACCCCGTGCAGATCGCCGTCATACCCCCGCGCGAAGTCGCCGCCATCGGGGCGCTCGACCTTGATCACCGTCGCCCCGAGATCCGCCAGTTGCCGCGAACAGGTCGGCGCGGCCACCGCCTGCTCCAGCGCCACCACGCGGATACCGTCCAGGGGCCGGAGAACGGGAGCAGCACCGTTAGCCCCGCCATGTTGCACGCTCGTCACGTTCGCCTCCCACCCCGCTCGCGCCGCCCCACTCCTGAGCCGGGCCGCTCAAGCCGCCACTATCGCGTTGAGCCGGGCGCGCACATCGTGCCATTGCTCGAGTTCCCGCACCGCCGCGATCGCCCGCTCCGCCAGCGCCGCACCGTACCCCGGCGTCACCAGCCCCCGGAACTTCTCCTCCAGCACCGCCGGGGGGACCGGGTTCTCCGGGTTGCCGCGTGGGAAATCCGCGCCGCCCTCCACGGTCGTGCCGTCGGCCAGCGTCAACGCGACGCGCGCGGGCCAGCGCGCCGGGTAGCGCGCCGTCAGATCGGGTGCAACCGCGACCGACGTCCGTCGCAGCAACGCCGCGAGCGCCGGGTCGGTGACGCCATCCGGCCCGAAGCGCTCGGGGCCGAACTGCGCCAGCTCGACCACCCCCTCCAGCAGCCCGACCGCGACGCAGTAGGCGATGCTGAACTTCGCCTGGTAGGGAGTGCGCGGATTCATCTCGCGCACGATCCCATAGCCTGGCCCATAGAGCGCGATCTGCACCCCTGCGACCGCGTGCGCGGCTTCACCAGCGGCCCAGCCACGGGCAGCGCGTAGGTCGAGCGCCGTGTCGATCGCGGTGTGGGTGTGGCCGCAGCAGGAGTGCAGCTTGTAGCAGTTCTCGCCGATCTTCCAGATCGCGCCGAGGTCGGCGGTGATCCGGTCGAGGTCGGGGTCGGTGCTCATCGCTCGGCAGAACCCGCGCTCCCCTTCGATGATCCGGCCCGCACCGGTGAACCCGGCGCGGGCTAGATCGGCGGAGAGGACCCCGTTAAAGGCCGCCTTGCCGGGGTGCAGGTGCTTGCTCATCGCCCCGTCGGCGTTGAACTCCCACAGCCCCGCGGCCTGGGTTCCGGCGCTCCCGAGCGCGTCACGCATTTGGGTTCCGTCAAGGCCGAGGAGGCTCCCCGCCGCCGCCGCCGCGCCGAAGGTGGCGGCGGTGCCGGTCGGGTGCCAGTAACGGTAGTGGCTCGGGTTCACCGCCTCGCCGACCCGCAGGGCGGCCTCGTAGCCGAGCACCATCGCCAGCAGGAGGGCGCGCCCGTCGGCCCCCTCGCGCTCGGCCACCGCCAACGCCGCCGGGATGATCGGCGCACCGCCGTGGATCGTCGAGCCCTTGTGGACGTCGTCGAACTCCAGGATATGCGATGCGACCCCATTCGCTAGCGCCGCGCCCGCGGCAGACGCAGCCCCCGTCGGCAGTATCGTGGCCTGGTCCGCATTGCCCAGTCCATGCACCACCACCCGCGCCAGCCGCGCCGGTTCCTCCCGCGCCCCGGCCAACGCCGAGCCGAGCCAGTCGAGGAAGGCCAGCTTTGCGGCGGCGATCGCGCTCAACGGCAGATCATCGTAGCGCGTGGCGGCGACGAACGCGGCGAGAGCCTGCGTCACGGCGGGTGTCGCGGGTGTGTCTGTCGTCGCCATTTCCTGCGCGGTCGGGCGGGCCGATGTCGTCATCTCCACGATCGAAACTCCTTCACGTCATCCCTGCCGAGCCACCGGCTGGCCGCTGGCCGTGGCACGGTGGCTCGGTGGCACCTGCCCAGCGTACCAACCATTCGTCGTTCCTGCACGCGCTGCCTCGTGATCCTCCCACTCCGGCCTCGTCACGCCGCGACCGTTAGCCACGTCCACGATACACGCGCCCTGCTGCGTGCGCCAACGGTCGATTTGACGCACCGGCAGCTGTTGTGCGGCGAGTGATGGTCTGCGGGTGGCGAGAGGGTTACATGAATTGCGCGGTGGCTCGTCAATAGGGGTGTGTTGGTCCCTCACGCCACGCCTCTGTCCAAGGCGATCGGGCGGGTGTGCCGGCCTATCACCCCACGGCCACCGAGCGTGTCGGTTGCCAAGTGTCTGCACCATACCACCGACGAAACACGAGGCGGGGTAAGGTCGTAATACCCCGCGATGGCCTATTTTTCTGTTCGCCTTTTGGAGAGCCTTATGCCTTCCCCGTTTGCGCCGATCGCCTTCAGCCAATTCAGTGCCACCTTCCTCCTCGTCGGTGCCGCCGTCCTCATCGGGATGCTGGCGCAGATCGCTATCGCCGTGCGCGACCTGGTGCTCGGTCGGGGCAGCGCGTCATGGTCAGCCGTGGACGGGGTAATCACCGACTCGGGGGTTGTCCGCCGTGGCACGCGCAACCCGTACCGCGCTGCCATCGCGTACCGCTACACCGTCGAGGGCCGCACCTATCGGGGGCAGCGTCGTCACTACGGGGCCGAAGGATCGTATCTACCCGCTGGCGCGGCGGCGATCGCCGCGCGCTATCCGGTCGGTGCCGTGGTGACGATCTATCACCACCCGACACGGCCCGGCCTCGCGGTGCTGGAACCGGGCGTTGTACTGGCGGATGCGCTCATGCGCCTGGGACAGGCCGCGCTTGGCCTGGTGCTCCTCATGCCATTCCTGCGGCTTTTCCTGTCCGCTATGCCGTTCTTGCTGGCGCGATGACTGCTCCACACGATGAAAAGGGGATCCTTCAGGGCCTCTCCCTACGATGGACATACAAGAGAAAACGGGTTGGGTGGCCGCCCGGGGATTGGGCATCGCCACCGTCCCCGGTTAGCGGATGACCGATGGCGCTGATCAATCAGCGGCGCGATTATGCGGTCGTGATGACCCTGGTTGGTCGCGGATATTCCTGCTATGGCTATGGGTTGGAAGGCTCGGGGCGTCCCCCGGACGCTGGGGCGTCCGCTGCCGTAGCCGTACCGCGCGGCAGGCGCACGGTGATGGTCGTGCCAACCCCTGGGGTGCTCTCGATGACGATAGCACCGCCGTGCTGCTCGATGTTCTGGCGGACGATATACAGGCCCAGGCCGGTCCCGCCCACCATTTCCCGCAATATCCTGCCCCGCGCGAACGGCTCGAAAAGCAGGGTCGTCTCGTCCGGGGCGATGCCGATCCCCTGATCGCTCACCACGATCGCCACATCCTCGGGGGTCGGCACCACGCGCACCCGTACCTCGCCGCCATCGGGCGAGTATTTGAGCGCGTTGGATACGAGGTTGCTTAACACCTGGTCAAGCCGTTCGCCATCCCACACCCCGGGGACGGATGTGGGCGCGTCGAGCGCGAGGGTGTGCCGCGCGGTCCGCTCGATGCTCTCCTCGGCACGCTGGAGCACATCCCGGGCAATCACGACCAGGTCGCATGGAGCCAAGCGTAGCGCCAAGTACCCCTGCTGGATCCGCGCGGTATCCAACAGGTCATCGACCAGGGCACCGAGCCGCCCGGCGGCGCTTTGCAGCACCCCGAGATAGCGATTGACGCGGGCCGTATCCGGCACCGGGCGGCTGAGCTGACGGCCCAGCAATTCGACGTGGCCCAGCAGGGTGGTGAGCGGTGTCTTCAATTCGTGGGATGCGGTCGCGACGAATTCCTGCCGCTGCCGGGCCAAATCCTCTGCCGCCTGACGGGCTCGCGCCTCGCCGGCGTACAGCCTGGCCCGCTCGAGCGCCTGGGCGGACTGATCGGCGAGGGCACCCATGAAGGCCAGATCCTCCGCCGCGAACGGGTGTACCCCGGCGAAGCTGAGCCCCAGCACCCCGATCGCGCGCCCTTCGACGCGGAGTGGCAGCGCGGCGACCGCCTCGTGGCCGGTGCGGACGCCGTGTGCCAGGTGCGGATACGCCGCGATGAGGGCCGCATACGACTCGTAGTAGAGCGGTACGCCCGTTCGCGCCGCCGCGGCCAGCGGGATCGGTGCGTCGAGGGGTATCCGGTGCCAGGGGGCCACCGCCGCTGCGGCGTAGCCGCTCTCCGCCACGATCTCCAGCACTGTCCCGTCATCGGCGAGCAGCGCAAGCAAACCGGCGACCGCGCCGAGAGCCGCCTGCCCTTGCTCGATGACCACCGCCCCGGTCCGCTCCGGCGTCAGCGCCGCCGAGAGGGCGCTCGTGACCGCATAGAGCGCTTTGTCGCGCGCGGCCACCCGCTCGGCGCGGGATCGGGCCACCTGTTCCGCCTGGAAGAGGCGAGCGCTGTCCACGGCGAGCGCGGCGCGCTGGCTCAACTCCTCGGCTAGCGCGAGATCATCGAGATCGTAGCGCCGCTCCCCGGCGGCCACGAGCGAGAGCGCCCCGAACGTGCGCCCCCGCGCCCGGAGTGGCACCACCATGCCCGCCGCGAGACCGACCAGCGCCGTCAGCCGGGCGTGCTCGGCGTCGCGCACGAGCGCCGCCGCCTGGGCTGCGGTGATTTCGGGGAAGAAGAGCGAGCGCCCGGAGTGCAGCACCTCGCGGACCGGGCTCGGGTCGTCGGTGGCCGGGGGATAGCGCCGACTCATCTCGCGCAACGCCCCCTCGCGCGCCGGATCGGCGTGGGCGACGGCCACGCGACGCACTCCCTCCAGTTCATCGGCGAGATCGATCGCGCACCAATCGGCGAGCAGGGGCAGGCTGAGCCGCGCGACGCGGGCGAGCGTGCGCTCGTAATCGAGGGATTCGGCTAAGAGCGCCCCCGCCTCGGCCAGGAAGCGCTGGCGCTCCTCGCGACGGCGAGCATCGGTGACGTCGCGATAGGTGGCGACGATGCCGCCGACCGCCGGATCGTCGAGCAGATTGACACCGAGCGCCTCGATGGTACGCCAGGAGCCGTCGGCGTGGTGCAAGCGGAACGTGGCCGCGACCGTCTCGCCCGGCTGCTCGACGGCCGCGGCGAGAAAGCGTCGCTTGCTCGCGAGATCGTCGGGATGCACGAGCGGATGGGAGAAGAGGTCGGCACCGACGCGCGTGGCGGGATCGTAGCCCAGGACGCGGCGGATCGCCGGGCTCTGGTAGAGCACCGTGCCGTCGGCGGTGAGCAGGGTGATGATGTCGGAGGCGTGGCGCACCAGCGCGCCGTAACGCTCCTCGATGGTGTGCCGGGTCCGATCGGTCGCCATGTTCCCGGCCTCCAAATATGCGGGTAGGGCTGTTCCTGCGGCGAGATTGGCTACATCGCTCGCTACGGTACGTATGGTCGAGGGCCACTCACCCGAGTGGCCCTCGACGCTCTTGGCGTGCTGCCGCAGATCCTTGTGGAACCAACTGCGCGACTCGAACCCGCGATCTGCTGCTTACGAAAGCGCTCGTCGGGTCTGTCGCGCCCCATCGCCGCCTGTCGTACGGTGTCATTCTACCAGTCGGGACGCCATTTTCCCAGAATCCTGCTTGTCGCCTTCGGCGGCCAGGTTTCGCCCCGTGCCGTCCGAATGGGGGTAAGCTCGGGGGTAGTGTGGCCGCTGATTAAGCGTCGGTAGACAGCCCGGTCCTGGGCGAGGGGCAACTGCGGCGCGCGTCGCGGGCGTACCGTGGTTGCTTCAATCGTGACTGGCCGCGTCGGGGCCTGGCCCAATGGGTCCTCGTGGTGCCTGAGGGAGGCTACTCTCATGCTGGGATGGGCTGCGGCGTACGAGCCAGCCCGATCCGGAGGGGCCTCCATCACATCCTGCCGACCGCATGGTGTCGGGCTCGCGCGTCGCGACCGTTGCCATCGGCCTGGTCGCCCTGGCAACCCTGCTGTCGGCGACGTCCCACCTCCGTCGGCGGGGGGAGCGACCCCAGGCGGGTGCCGAGACCGCCGGTTAAGCCGCGACCGAGGGATTGCCGCTATCGCGGGGCACCCGGACGGCGTCAGATCTGGACTATGCGGCAGATCACGATGCGGGGTGAGGTGCTACGAGTATCCTCGCCGGGAGGTGCCGAAGGGCACGGGAGCGTGCGGAATCTGTGGCGCGCAAAGATGACGGTGTGTCCTCGACGCAGCGGCGGCATATGCGGGAGGCACCTTTGACACGGCCATGCGGATTCGTCGTGCGATAGTTCCTCCAATCACCACGTCACACGGGATACATGGCCACGGGTGGGGCGCTCATGGACTCTGACCTTCGTTATGGCGATGTGGCAGAACGCGACTGGAACGATTCGCACGCCGCGCATGACACTCACGTTCGGGCGTGACGGTGCAGGCCGGGGCCTCGGACCGGGACGAGCGTCGGTATGGTGACGGTTCCCCCATACCCGCCGCTCCCGCTCACGGGGCCAAGGGTGGGGTGATCGCGCCCGGTGGCCCCCAGGTGTAGCGCACCACCGCGCTCTCGCCCGTTTGCGTATTTGCCTGGCGCAGCTGGATCGGCAACCCGCCGAGCGCGTCGACCAGCAGAGTTACCTCGCCCCCCCCGGCATCGCGCCAGCGCAGCTCCACGCGCGACCCCACCGGTTCCGCGGTCACCTGCTGCGCGGCGTCGAGCGGCGGTGCCAGGGCGCGGACCTGTTCCTGGACCCCGGCCGCAACCGGGGTCGCCTGCCAGGGCTGGTCGGATTGGCGACGCCAGGCGCGGTCCCCGACGATGATCTCCTCGTCGACCACGACGCCGCGCGGCCCGCGGGTGGTCGTGACCCGTTGCAGGCGGGCCGGCTCGGCCTGCGCGCCCAAATCGAAGCGGATCCGGGTGGTGGTCGTCGTCCCCCGCCCGTCATCGGCGTCCGCCTCCAGGGTGCCCTGCCGTTGCCTGCTTTCGCTCCCGGCCAGCTGCTGCAAGACGCTCAGCGCCAGCGTGTCCACCGACGCGGTGCCCCAGTCCGGCCTTTGGTTCTGGCCCGCGGCCGTGAGCCGCAGCAGGTTGCTGCCGTCGGCCTGCACCACGTAAATGTCGCTACGGCCGCCCTGGTTCCCGACGAAGGCGAGCCGCGCACCATCCGGCGACCAGGTTGGGGTCGTGTTCAGCCCGCCAAGGCGCGTCACCTGCCGAGGAACGCCGCCGGGCGTCTCCAGCACGGCGATCTCCCCGGTGCCATCCGGGGC
>DATCMP010000006.1:0-8757 GCA_036563365.1 Thermomicrobiales bacterium | reverse complement strand
CGAAGCGCACGATCAATTGCCCGCTTTCCACAGCGGCGGCGAGCAACGTCCCCTCCCCGCCGCGATAGTTCCCGGCGTAACGTGCTAATTGCGCGGGTGGGTATGTCGCTGTGCCATAGCTGACAAACGGCGCCTCGAGCGGTAGTCCGAGCGACTGATTCAACGGGGCGAGCGCGAGGCGATCGGCTGGCATCTCGGCGAGATTCGTCAACACCACGGCGGTATAACCACGCTCCGGCGCGACCAACACATGCGACGCAATCCCCTTACTCCCGCCACCGTGCTGGATCAGCCACACACCGTGGTAATTTTCGCGGATGCCGAGCCCGTACCCATAACTTGCACCCGGCCCGCCGCCAACAATGTGAGGCGTCACCATCCGCGCGATCCCCGCGGCAGAGAGGAGCCGCGCGCCGCCCGATAGCCCACCGGTGCGATAAATCTCCAGATACCGCAGCAACTCGCGCGCGCTGGTATTCAGCCCGCCCGCCGGATACCAGAGCGGCAGATAGCTCGGCTGCGGCGCGGCCAACACCGTGCGCCGCCCATCGACCTCCCGCGCGATATGTAAGGCTGCCACATCGGCGCGACCGGTCAAAGGACGGCGGTCGAAGGTGCTGCGCTTCATACCAAGCGGATCGAGGATGTTCGTCTGCACGTACTCCGCATAAGGTTGACCGCTGACCCGCTCGATGATCGCGCCGAGCAGCGCGAAGCCCTCGTTGCAGTAGCTGAAATACTCGCCGGGCGCGCCGAGTGGCGCGAAATCCAGCCCCGCGATATAGGCCAGCAGATCGTCGGCGTTGTCGAGCGGTGGATGGTCGGCGATCCACGCGGGACGCGGCGCGGCGTACGGATCATCCGCGGTCGCGCGTGCCAGCGCGAAGAAGCGCGAGGCGAGCGGCGGCAAGCCCGCAGTATGCGTGAGGAAATGGTGGAGGGTTGTGGCGCGCGCCGCGGCAGGATCGGGCGTACGATACGCGGGTAGATAACGGACGACCGGATCATCGACCGACAGCTTCCCGGCTTCGGCGAGCTGCAGGATCGCCAGGGCGGTGAACCCCTTGGTGACCGAGGCGACCCCGAAGAGCGTATCGGGTGTGATCTCGCCGCCCACCCCGACTTCGCGCACCCCGAAACCTTCGGCAAAAACCTCGCGTCCCGCTTCCGACACGGCGAGGGCCACGGCGGGGATCGCGTGTCGCGCCATCGTTTCGAGCGTGTAACCACGCACCGCTGCCCACCGTCCCGCAGTCATCCGAATCCTCCCGCACGCTCGCGCGTTCTCGCATCCAGCGCGTCACCGCTGCCCTTGTCCGGCGATTATAGCCACCGGCGGCGGATGGCGCGGAGTGCTCCGCAAACGCGCGCGGATCGCGCTATACTGCGAGCGCGAACGAGCGTTCGTGCCGATACGGCAGCGTGGGTGCGCCGGTCGGCGGCGCCATAGTGGAGGAAGACCATGAGCCTGACCAGCAGGGCGGCGGTGCTCGATGGGGTGCGCGGCAAGTTTTCGATTGCGAAAGCGACCGTACCCGATCCCCAGCCCGGCAGCTTCATTCTCAAGCAGGATCTCTGTGGCATCTGCGGCACCGATGTCCATGTGTATCAGGGGCATATGCCGGTGCCGAACCCGACGGTCCTCGGCCATGAGATCGTCGGTACGATCGCCAAGCTTGGCGATGGGGTCACGGTCGACAGCACCGGGCGACCGGTGAAAGAAGGCGACCTGATCGGCCTGAAGCCGGGGATCGCGAACCACGATGACTTCTTCGGCTCGATCGCGCACCAGCCGAGCCTTTCGCCCGGTTATGGCGCGTATGGCTTCGCGGCCCCGAACCTGACGAAGCAGATGCCGCTGGAAGTCAGCGGGGGCTACGCCAGCTACCAACTCGTCGTGCCGCAGGCGCGGTTCTACAAGATGAACGCCGATCCGGTCGCCTCCTCGATCCTGGAGCCGCTGGCCGTCGGGCTCCACGCGGCGGGGAAAGCTCGCTACGCGATCGGCGACACGGTGGTCATCCAGGGTGCCGGGCCGATTGGCCTGATGTGCCTCGTCGGCGCGAAGGAGCTTGGCGCGCATAAGACGATCGTGATCGGCGCACCTGCCGACCGCCTCGAATTCGCGCGCGAACTCGGGGCCGACATGACGATCGACATCACCGAGATCACCGATCAGGTCGAGCGCGCCCAGATGGTCCGCGAAGCCTCGACGCACGGTTACGGCGCAGACATCGTGATCGAGGCGACCGGCGTCCTGGCCGCGCTCCCCGAGGGCTTCGGGCTGCTGCGCCGTGGTGGGCAGTACGTGACCTGCGGGCACTTCACCAATGTCGGCGATGTGCCGCTGAACCCGTTCGCCCACTTCACCTTTAAGCAGATCTCGCTCTTCGGCGTCTGGGCCTCCGCGCATGAGCACTTCGTGCAGGCCCGCACCCTGATCGAGCGCAACGCCTACCCCTTCGCCAAGTTCGTCTCGCACCAGATCCCGCTCGAACGGGTCGCGGACGGGATCGCGGCGATGAGCGGCAGCTACATGATCGACGGCCAGCCGATCCGCAAGGTGGCGATTAAGGCGGAGTAGTCGTGAGTCGTGAGTCGTGGGTCGTGAGAAGGTTTGTTGGGGTTCATTGCTTGTACACTAGCACCACTACTCTCACGACCCACGACTCACGACTCACGACTCAATTCACCACATGCACCGCTCGCCCCTCCAGGAACGCGATGATGTTGTCGACCGGCATCGTGCGCGAGCGGGCATTGGCTTCGGCGGTCACCGCACCGGCGTGGGGCATCAGGACAACGTTGTCGAGGTCGCGATAGGGATTCTGCTCCGGGACGAGCGGTTCCTGGGGATAGACATCGAGCCCCGCCCCCGCCAAACGCCCCTCGCGCAGCGCGGCAACCAGCGCATCCTGATCGACGATCGCGCCGCGCGCCGTGTTGATCAGGATCGCCGATGGCCGCAGGAGGGCGAGTTCGCGCTGCCCGACCGAACCCCGCGCTTCGGGCGAGTTCCGCAGGTGGACCGAGAGGATATCGGCCTGGCGGAACAACTCGTCGCGCTCGACCAGTTCGACACCGCAACGCGCCGCTCGCTCGGCATCCTGCCGGAAGCTCCAGCTGATCACGCGCATCCCGAGCCCTTGGCCGATCCGCGCGAGGTGCTGCCCGATCGCGCCCAGGCCGAGTAGGCCCAGCGTCTTGCCGTGGAGTTCCGGGCCTTCGACATGCTGCCACGTCCCCTCGCGCAAGCGCCGGTCGCTCAGCGGGATCGCGCGCGCGGTCGCCAGGATCAAACCGAGGGCGAGTTCCGCGACCGATGGTGCGCCGACACCGGGGGTATTGGTGACGGCGACGCCGCGCTTCGCCGCCGCCGCGAGATCGACATTGTCGGTGCCGGTCCCCAGGATCGAGATCAGCTTCAGGTTCGGCGCGTGCGAGAGCGCCTCCTCATCGAAGACGGAATAGGCGCGGATATTGATGATCACCTCCGCCGGCGCGATCCGGGCGAAAAATTCTTCGCGGTCGGCGTAGCGGGTGGTGTGGACCGTGACCGTGCCGTAGGCCGCCAGACGCCGCAAATCCGCTTGTTCGGCCCCGCCATAAGCGGGGGGGTAATCATCGGGGATGACGATCTGAACCGCTGCCATCGCCTTTGCGCTCCTCTCCTCAGCGTCGAAACATAGTTGTCTGTGGCGCAGCATGGCCTGCGGAGATGCCGCTGTCAACTCGCTGCCGGCAAAGTCGAGCGCCGCGGTCAAGCATGGGCAGCGGACGGTTGCCCCGGTCGCGTCAGGAGGATAGGTGCCAAGGGAGATGAAGCTCGGCGAACGCAACCCGTCACCAGACCTCATCCGTGCGTGAGCCGGCGGCGCGATTGGCTAACGCAATAGCAATCCACCAGATAGAGTCCCCCCCTTCCACGGCGTGACATACCCGAATGCCCAGAGAGAAGCAACATCGTTCACGATAACCGAACACGGCGAACGTATGGTTACGGTCAAAATGTACTGTTCTTCTCAGCGATCGCCTTTTCCCCATTGCAATACCGTTTTCCGCCTCTTGTCTTGACATTTTGGCAATTGACAATAATGGGGCTGCGTGCTAATCTGCCCCCATCTCACGCGATGGCAACCGCCAGCCCTGCGCGAGGTGCCGCCAAGAATGGACACGATCGTGCGTCACCCGCTCGTCACGGCCCGCTTCGCAGCCTGAAAATTGCTCTATCTGGTGTGACGCTTGCCCGAGCAGCATCGCCGCCTTCACTGTGACCGTACACCTTGGATACCGCTTCTATCGGATCGGTGAAGCGGGAGATTTGGACGAGCGGCTCAACGCCAAAGCCGCTGGTCCGGAGCATAAGGAGGAAGACAAACCTGCGCCCGCCCGCCCGCAGGTTACCGGACAACAACCGGCACGATAACGTAGGAGGATGGATTAATGCCCGCGCTCAGGCGTATGCGGGGAGCTATTGCTTTGCTCCTCGCCAGCTTGCTCTTACTCACCGGCGCGCCGCTCGCCTTCGCCGACACCGATCTCGACATCGGCGGCACCGCGGTCATCGCCAATACTGGCGGCGACGCGATCTTGCTCCGCACCGACGCCGGATACCAATTCGGCGTCCTCGGCCATCTGGGGCAAGGCACCACGGTCACGGTCGTCGCCGGACCGCTGGTCGGTGACGATGGCAACCTCTGGTATCGCGTCGATGCCAACGGGATGGTCGGCTATATCTTCGCCGCCTATCTCGTCCGCGGCGATCAAGTCACCACTGCCGCTATCGGCGATCCCTCCTCTATTGCCACCGCACAAGATACCGCCACGAAGTCGGTTGCTGGCACCGGCACGGATGGTCTGCGTCTGCGCGATGGTGCCGACCTCAGCGCCGCCATCCTCACCGTCGCCCCAGAGGGTGCCAGCCTGACGATCACCGGGGCGCCACGCCTCAACGGCGGCCAGGCATGGTACCCGGTCGTCTACGCGGGCATCAGCGGCTGGGCGGTCGCGGACTACATCGGCGCGGCCAGCGCCGAGACCGCGCCGGTGGCGACCAACCAGCGCGCCCTGGCGATCACGATCGGTGAGCATGTCGTAGTCAGCAGCACCGGGGGCTGGGACCTGCGCCTCCGTACCGACAGCAGCCTCGACGCCGGGACGATCGCCGCCGCGCCGGAGGGCAGTGTCCTGCGTGTGATGGACGGCCCGCTGAGCGACGCCAGCGGCAACGCCTGGTACGCGGTTAGCTACGACGGGATCGAAGGGTATGCCAGCGCGGCCTACCTGAACTGGACCGACGCGGCGTTGAGCGTGCGGCAATCGGTTGCCGTAGCCGCAGCACCGCTCGCCGTCACCGGCTCGGGCCATGCCGAAGTGAGCAACACCGGGGGCTGGCCGTTGCGCCTGCGCGCCGATAGCAGTCTCGACAGCGGCACGATCGCCGCCGCGCCGGAAGGGGCGGTCCTCAAAGTCACCGCCGCCGCGACGTACGACGACGCGGGCAATGCCTGGTATCCGGTTGACTACGATGGCTTGCAGGGCTATGTCGGGGCGGCGTACCTTAGCGCCACCGACGCCCCGTTGAGCGCGCGACAGCCCCTTGCCACCACCGTCGCCACATCGGCGATTGATAGCGGCGCGGCCTTTGCCAACGGCACCCACGTCGCCGTGAGCAACACCGGCGGTTGGGATCTCCGCATCCGTGAAACTGCGGGGGTCGATGGTGCCGTCTTCGGCGCGGCGACCGAAGGCGCGGTTCTCCTCATCGTCAACGGCCCGACGACCGACAACCAAGGCAATGTCTGGTACGGGGTCAACTACGATGGCGTCAGCGGCTTCGCCCGCGCCACCTACCTCACCGCCACGACCAACGCCCTCACCAGTCGCCCCGTCGCGTTAGCGGCGACGGCGACCGCCCCGGAAGTAACCGCCGCCGTGCCAGCGCCAGCAGTGGAACCGGCACCTGCTCCGGCAGCGCCGCCTGCGGCGCTAGCCCCGCAGGCAACCCCGGCCCCGTCGCAAGCACCCGCCCCGCAGCCTACCCCGGCACCAGCGCAAGCACCGTCACAACCAACCGGAAACTTTATTTATCCGGCTCAGGGGACGTTCACCCAAGGGTTCGGCGGGAATACCGCCTTCTACGGTCCGGGCGGCCACAACGGCATCGACATCGCCAACTCGGTCGGCACGCCGGTCGTCGCCTCCGACGCCGGGGTGGTCACCTATGCCGGGTGGAAGGGTGGCCTGGGCAATGCGGTGGTGATCGACCACGGAAATGGCTTCGTCACCGAGTATGGGCACGCCTCGGCGCTGCGGGTCAGCGTTGGGCAGCGGGTCTCGCAGGGTCAGGTCATCATGGCGATGGGCTCGACTGGCAACTCCACCGGCTCGCACGTCCACTTCAGCATCATCCGCAACGGCGTCTACGTCAACCCGATGAACTATCTCTCCGGGCGCTAAGGGGAGACGATCACCGCAGAGGCGCAGAGAGCCGCAGAGTAAAGAAGGGAGGGCACCGATATGGTGGCCCTCCCTTCTTCGTCAATCGTGTTTTCTCTTTCGCCTCCGCAGCCCTCTGCGCCTCTGCGCCTCTGCGGTTAAACGCCCCCCTACAGCGCGATCTCCACCCGCGCGCCGCGTTCGGCGCTCTCGACCGCGCCCAGTACCATCGCCAGGCTCTTGATGTTGTCGGTGCCGATCGTCTCGGGCGTGCCACCTTCGCGCACGCAGCGGACGAAGTCGCCGATGACCCCGGCGTGACCGGCGAGGAACGACGCATCGTCGTCAAGTGCTGGCAGTTCAAGTTCGCGGTAGACCGACCGGATACCGTCGCGGCCCTCGGGGATTTGCGCGCGAAAGCCTTCCGCGCCATCCCAAGTCACACTGCCGCGCGTGCCGACGATCCGCCAGTCGGCCTCCCAGGTCGTATTGACCCCCTCGGCGCACCAGCTACCATGATAGGTGTAGACGATCCCGTTGGAGAGTTCGAAGACCGCAACCGCCGCCGCATCCCGGTCGTACCACGACTCGGCGGGGTTCCATTCATGGCAGTAGACACTGCGCGGATCGGCACCGGTGATCAGCCGCGCCGCATCGAACGTATGGATCGCCATATCGACCAGCAGGACGTGCGGCATCCGATCGCGAAAACCCCCGAAGTGCGCCCCGATATAAAAGGCGCTCGCGACGGTCGTGATCCGCCCGATCGCGCCGCTCGCGAGGAACGCGCGCAAGCGGCGGATATTGCGATCGTAGCGCCGGTTCTGGATCACGGCGTAGAGCTTGCCCGCCGCCCCGGCAGCCACTACCATCCGCCGTGCCTCATCGAGCGAGGGCGCGATCGGCTTCTCCCCGAGCACATGGCAACCGTGCGCCAGGGCGGTCAACGTCACGGTCGGGTGCGCTGTCGGCACCGTGCAATCAAAGACCGCATCCGGCTGCAACCGGTCGAGCATCGCCGTCAGGTCAGTCCCGATCGCCACGTCGGCTAGCCCGAACTCCGCCGCCCGCGCCCGCGCGATCTCCCCATCGAGATCGACCAGCCCGACGATCTGCAACCCCGGCACCGACCGCGCCGCCGTCAGCCACGCCCGGCTGATCCCGCCGCAACCGACGAGCAGGGCACGAACGGTAGTCGGTAGTCGGTAGTCGGTAGTCCGTAGTAATGGCTCGCTCAACGTCGTAGCTTTCTGCGACTCATCTACCACCGCTGACTCCCTTACTTCCTCTGCTCTTCGTTACTACCGACTACCGACTACCGACTACCGATTTACGCCTCTTTCATCGCCTCCAGCGGCTTCCGATTGCCGAAATTGCGGGTCAGATGGTGGGTCGGCGCGGCCCAGCGGACCCCGTTGGCGATGACACGCTGAATCTCCGCGTTGTGGTAGGTCGGCAACGTCTCGTGGCCGGGGCGGAAGTAGAAAATCTTGCCCATCCCACGGCTGTAGCAGCAGCCGCTACGGAAAACCTCGCCGCCGGTGAACCAACTGACGAAGACCAGCGTGTCGGGCGCGGGGATGTCGAAGTGCTCGCCGTACATCTCCTCTTCTTCGAGTTCGATGTACTCGCCGATCCCCTCGGTGATCGGGTGGCCGGGCGCGACGACCCACAGGCGCTCTTTGTCGCCGCCTTCGCGCCACTTCAGGTCGCACGTCGTCCCCATGAGGGTCTTGAAGATCTTCGAGAAATGCCCGGAGTGCAGGACGACCAGCCCCATCCCGTCCAGCACGCGCGCCTTGACCCGCGCCACGATCCCATCATCGACCTCGCCGTGGGCCTTGTGTCCCCACCAGATCAGCACGTCGGTCTCGGCCAGGACCACGTCGGTCAAGCCATGCTCCGGCTCATCGAGGGTCGCGGTGCGCGTCTCGGTCAGGCCATTCTTGTGCAAGCCCGCCGCGATCGCCCCGTGAATCCCCTCCGGGTAGATCGCCCCGATCTTCGCATCCTGCAACTCATGCCGGTACTCGTTCCAGACGGTCACGCGCGGTGCATCAGCCATGATCTCGCTCCTTCCAACATCGTCCTCGTCCACATCGACATCGTCCACGCAATTGGGATTATCGGGACACGGGCCGCTAACAGTCGCACACGCCTCGGGTATCGACCAGTAGAGTAGCAGAGGTCGCGCCTTCGCGGGCCGGTAGTCACCAGACTACTTGAGCTATCACATCCCGCAAACGACGGCAACATTTCCTCCACTCCTTCGCAGATGATTGGGTGCCCCCTGAACAACGGAGTATTGCCGCAAGGGGA
>DATCMP010000005.1:0-7928 GCA_036563365.1 Thermomicrobiales bacterium | reverse complement strand
GAGCGGCTCGGCGGTGCGCGCGATCAGCAACGCCTGGACAAAACGGCGGTCTTTCGCGGCCCGCTCGATCTCGGCGGCGGCGAGTTGCCCATCCTCATAGGGGACGACGAGCGAGGCGCGCAGGCGCGGCTCGGGGTCGAGCCACGCGGCGACCTGCCACTCGTTGATCGCTTGGGCAACAGCGGCGGATTGCTCAAGACGACGCGCCCCGGTGCCCACGAGGCAGTTAAGGATCCCGTACTCGATATTCCAGCCATCGAGGAGTTGTTCGCGCATGAACTCCAGACTTGAACCAGGGTTGCCCCCTTCCGGTGGCCAGGCGTCGTGTCGCGCGGCATTGGGATTGATCCGGGGGTAGGTGGTGGCGCTATAGCCGAAGGTGCCGAAGCGCGCGTGATAATCGCGCCACTCAGCGGGGAGGAACGGCAGGAGGGCTTGCGGCGAGGGGAGATCGTTGTGGATATCCCCATCGATCACCGCAGGCTTGACGCGCGTGCGAGGCGTCTCGCGGGTGAGGGTCGTCGCCATGATCGGACTCCTTTCTACCCAGCGCCCTACCATTATGAAGGGGTCGCTGGCGGGCAATGGGGAAGGTGGCGCTAGAAGTGATAAAAGCTGCGGGCGTTCTCGCGCATGATCTTGTTGATCAGTCCCTCCGGCAAACCGCTCGGCGGTAACGCTTCCTCGGCGGTTTCGTACTGCCAGTGCGGGTAATCGGTCGAGAAGAGCAGCAGATCATCGGAACCGAGTTGATCGATGATCTGCAAGAACTGCGCCTCGGTTGGCGGCGCATCCCACGGCTGCGTCGTCAGGCGCACATGCTTATGGACGTATTCGGACGGGGGGCGCTTGACCCACGGCGTCTGCGGTCGCAGCCCCTTCCACTCCTTGTCCCAGCGCCAGAGGAGCGCGGGCAACCAGGTGAAGCCACCCTCGATCAACACGACGCGCAGCGCCGGAAAGCGATCGAAGACCCCTTCGAAGATCAAGTTCATCAATTGCGACTGGAAGATACTCGCCATCCCGGCCCACTCTTCCAGGTAATAGGACGGCCAGCCGGACGGCGTCGGCGGGGTCGGCGGCGCGCCACCGAAACCGATCCCCAGGGCGAGATCATGGCGCACCGCCGCCTCGATCATCGGCAGATACCGGCGATTGCCATAGGGAGCCTCGGCGCGCACCGGCAAATAGACCTGCACGAAGCCGGGGTGTCCTCCGACGCGATCGATCTCGCGCGCGGCCATCTCCGGTTGCTGGCTCGGGACGACGATCGAGGCCCGCAGGCGTGGCTCCCGGTCGAGCCATTCGGCGATCAACCAATCGTTGACCGCGCTCGCCATCGCTGCCGCACCATCGGGATTATGGATACTCTCGACGGCATAGGCACAGGTGAGGATACCGACCTGCGTGTTCCACGGATCGAGCGCCTGCTGCCGTAAGAGCGCAAGATCAGAACCGGCCGGGCCTTGCGCGGGCGTCGCGTCGGGTCGGGCGGTCGTCTCCGCGCCTGCCGGATAGGAGGTATCTGGCGCCCCCTTGAAGCCGGTCTGCGCGATCTGCTCCTGCCAATACTCAGGGAGATAGGGCAACAACGTCGCATGACCCGGCACGACGACGTTCAGATCGGCGTCAATCACACCCTGGGCGACGATCTGCGCCAGTCGGTCGGCGGCGGTCGCGGTCATCGGCACTCCTCCCTACGCGGTCAACCCCTGAGCCCCACACGGCGCATCATATGCTGGTCACCTCCTCGTGTGCAACAACCCGGTTCGGCGGCAGCGGCGGCAAGTCGGCAATATTCGCGTAGACGACAACAGAGCCTTCCTCGATCGCGACCGGATAGGTCTTGACCCGCATCTGCGGATCGACCAGACATTCGCCGGTGGCGATATCGAACTCCCAGAGATGCCAGGGGCAGCGGATAATCTCGCCATCACGCTCGATCTCAGGGAGGCCGAGATACGCGGACGGTGGAGCGGCGGCAACCGGGCGACCGCTGACACGTCCGGTACAGAGCGGCCCGAGCTTGTGCGGACAGAGGTTACGCAGGGCGTGGTAGTCGCCGTTCACGTTAAAAACGCCGATCCCCGCCCGCCCGCGAAAGGGGACGATCAGCTTGCGCGTCCCGGGCGGAATCTCATCCACCCGGCCGGCAACGACACGCCGAACATCGTTGGTTGGATCGAGCGGCATGGGGCCTCCGAAGAATAGTCCGTAGACGGTAGTCCGTAGTCCGTAGTAGCGGTTCGCTGCTGGCACAGAGCCAGTACTGCTACCGCCTAACCACTACGGACTACGGACTACCGTCTACGGACCCTTACTCGTCACTCGTTACAGGCCGAGCATCTCCCGCGCATTCGCCGCGAAGACGCGCTGGTGCAAGTGTTCGGGGAGCTTGGGGAAGGTCGTCGCCGGGTCGTCCCAGTCCCAGTGCGGCCAATCGGACGAGTAGACGAGGGTTTCCTCGGCGTGCAGCGCTTCGAGCATGCAGAAGAACTGCTCGTTGTTCGCCGCTTCGAGCATCGGCTGCGACCCGACGCGGATATGCTCGCGGAAATACTCGCTCGGCAGGCGCTTCAGCCAGGGGGTCTGATCGCGCAGGCTCTTCCAGTCGGCATCCATGTGCCACATCAGGCCCACTGCCCAGAACTGATCGCACTCGTCGATCAGGACCTTCAGGCGCGGGAACTTCTCGAAGACCCCTTCCGCGATCAGCGACACGGCGTGGGCCATCGCCATCTGCGGGCGCGCCATCCGGGTCTCGATATAGTAGGTCGGGTAACCGACGCCGGTCGGTGGCCCGGCCAGCCCCGCGCCCTCGTTGCCGGGATGGATCCCGACGACGAGACCGTGCCGTTCGCACGCCTCCCAGATCGGGTGGTAGAAGCGATTGCCATACGGGAGCCGGGTCCCGGTCGGCAGCATGATCGCGCGTACGCGCTTGTTCGCGCCGATCCGCTCGATCTCCTGCACCGCGAGGCGGGGATCGCTGGTCGAGATCGCCATCGCCATCAGCAGGCGCCCATCGCGCGCGATCCACTGCTCCAGGGTCCAGTCGTTGAAGGCGCGGCACATCGCGGCGGCGAAGTCGGGGTCGGGGATGACCGACGCGCCGTACATACTCGCGCCGGTCAGCAGCGCATAATCGACGTGCCAGAGATCGAGATGCTCATCGCGCAACTGCTCGTAGGCGTTGCCCATCTTGTGGTTGCTGTGCTTCTCGGCGTCGCAGTTGGCGGCGAGATCGGTGCGGCCGGCATCCTGCGGCACGTTGAAGTAGCCGGAGCCGGGGATCCGCAAGCCCTGCTCCCGCAACTGTTGCTTGTAGATCTGCGGCAGATAGGGGTGCAGATCGTCGGGGGAGGTGATGATCTGGTGGACATCGCAATCCACCAACCCCAGATCGAGCCGTGGTTGGCCGGTCCAACCGGGGGCGGTAATCGGTCGCGCGCCGGGCATAGTCACCATGTCGAGGTTCCTCCTGTCGCTATGCGGCGATGCTGACGCCGTGTCAGCATCTTATCGCTGGAGATATTTTTTGACAATCTCACCCACCAGCCGGACATCCGCGACCGCTTCCCGTCCCGGGGTTAATGGTTGCGCGCCGGTACGGACACACTCCCCGAAATGTTGCAACTCCAGCTTGAAGGGGTTGTCGTGCCAGGAATATTCCTGCCGCCAGGCGGTCCGATCGGCGTCCATCCCGTGCAGCGTCACCGTCGAGGGCAGTCCGCGCGCGAAACCGGTCGGGAAGGAGGCGATCACCCGCTCACGCGAGCCGTAAACCTCCAGCGTCTCCTTGAAATCCCAGAGTTCGGGTAGATCGATCCAACTGACGATCGCGCGCTTGTCGTCGCCATAGTCGAGGACGGTGTTCACCGCGCGCCCGTCGCGCCAGATCTCCGTGCTGAGGACCCGGTTCGGCGGGCCGAAAAGGCCGTGCAGGTTGCCGATGTCGTGGATGAGGCTGCCGAGGATAATGTTATAGGCGAAGTCGATGTCGGGCGGCACGATCGTCCCGACCGGATAATCGAGCGCTTCGGCGACCAGCCGATTCCGCTCGTCCTGCCACGCCTCGCGGGTCCCGGCGGGCAGATCGTCGAAGCGGTGGACCTTGAACTCCGCCGTGTGCAGGCCGTTATCCGGGTGGAGGTGGTTCACCTGCACGAATCGCACATCGTCCATCGCCAGCGCGTGTTTCCGGGCGAACTTATAGGCCGGTTCGTGCCGCTTCATGTAGGCGACCATCAGAATGACGCCGGCCTTTTCGGCGGCGGCGACCATCGCCTCGGCTTCGGCCACCGTGGTACACATCGGCTTCTCGACCAGGATATGTTTGCCCGCCTCGGCGGCGGCGATACTCGGCGCGGCGTGCGAGCCGGAGGGGCAGACGATCACCGCGTCGATATCCGATCGCACCAGCTCGCGATAGTCGGTGAAACACCGCTCTGGCGGCACGCCGTACTCCTCACCGACCGTGTCGACCAACCGCGCCGACAGATCGCAGAGTCCGCCGATCATGAACTGATCGCTCAGTTCGCGCAGGTGTGGCAGATGTTGAATCTGGGCGATCGCCCCGCACCCGATGATCCCTACCTTGAGTCGTTCGGCCATCGATCTCCCCCATTTTCCCTCCCGACAGTCCGCGATCGGCGTGGACGCGCCGCGCGTCATCGCCGCGCTTGATACGGGAGCAGCAAATCGTCGATCGGCTACCCCAGGCGCTTGCTCAACCGCGGATCGAGGAAGTCGCGCAGGGCATCGCCGAGGAGATTCGCCGCCAGGACGGCCAACGCGATCATCACGCCGGGGAAGACCGCGAGCCACCACGGCGGCTTGAACGATTGCGCCAGCACCCCCCCGAGCATGTTGCCGAGGCTCGGCGTCGGCGGCAGGATCCCCACGCCCAGGAAACTCAGCGAGGCTTCGGCGAAGATCGCCGCGCCGAGGTTGAGGGTCGCGATCACCAGCACCGGGGCGATGCATTGCGGCACAACCTGACGCAGCATAATCCGCCAGGGCGAGGCACCGATACAGCGCGCCGCCTCGACAAACGCCAGTTCCTTGACCGAAAGGACCACGGAGCGGGTGATCCGCGTCGCCAGCGGGATCTGCGTGATCGCCACGGCGATGATCACCGTCCGCAACCCCGGCCCGAGGCTGACGGAGAGGAGGAGCGCGAGGATCAGCGTTGGGAACGAGGTCAGCACCTCGATCAGGCGCTGGCTGAGGATGTCGTAGCGCCCGCCGATGTAGCCGCTCGTGACCCCCCAGAGGAGCCCGATGCTGACCCCGAGCGCGACCGACGCGATGCTGACGAGCAGGCTGATCCGCAAGCCATAGAGGATCCGCGTCAGCACATCCCTGCCGAGGTTATCGGTCCCCAGCAAGTGCGCCGACGAGGGCGGCTGCCGCGCGACGCTGTAGTCGTTCGTGTCCGGGTCGTAGGGCGCGAGTTGCGCCGCGAAGATCGCGGCGAGGACGATGACGACGAGGCAGACCGCCGCGCCCGCCCCGAGCGGCGAGGAACGCAAGAAACGGCGCAGCGTCGCCAGCATCGTCCAACTCGGACGTATCGGTCGAGATCGAGTCTGCGCGATCGTCATGGTCGGAGCGCCTGGCTGCTGCATAGCCGTCCTTCCTCAAGCATCGCTGACAGCAATATCCCCGGGAGCGTTACTGGTAGCGGATACGCGGATCGATCCACGCATAGCTCAGATCGACGATCAGATTGACGATCACGAAGATGATCCCGTAGATGAAGACGAGATTTTGAATCACCATCCAGTCCCGCTTCTGCAACGCCTGGACGAGGTAGCTGCCCAGTCCCGGCACGCCGAAGGCCGTCTCGGTGGCGACCGCGCCGCCGATCAGGCCACCGATCGCCGCGCCGGAGGTCGTCACGATCGGCAGGAGGGCATTGCGGAAGACGTGCCGGAAGACGACCAGACGCTCGCGCACCCCCTTGGAGCGCGCGGTGCGGACATAATCCTCGTGCAGCGCTTCGAGCATCGCCGATCGGGTCATCCGCGCGAGCCCTGCGGCCAGTCCGAGGCCGAGGGCGAAGGCCGGCCCCAGGACGAGTTGGAGATTCTTCACCGGGTCGTCCCAGATCTGCACGATCGACAGCGGCGGTCGCCAGGTGAAGACGAGCACCAGGACGAGGACGAAGCTGAGTCCGACCCAGAAGCTCGGGATCGCCAGGCAGAGGGTCATGAAGAAACGGGCGATATTATCCAGCCAGGAGTTGCGCCGCGTGGCGCTGAGGATCCCCATCGGCACGCCGATCAGCCAGGAGAAGAGGACCGCCAGCAGGGCGATCTCCAGCGAGATCATCCCGCGTCGCATGACGATCGCGCGGATCGGCTCGGTGTTCCAGAACGAATGCCCGAAATCACCGCGCGCCACATCGGCAACCCAGCTGAGATATTGCAGCGGCAGCGGCTTGTCGAGCCCGAGGCTGGCGCGTGCTGAGGCCAGTTCTTCGGCGCTCAACGTGTATTGGCCCTGATTTTCGCTGGCGATCTGCGCGATCGGATCGCCCGGCAGGATACGCATGGCGATAAAAATCAGGACCGTGATCCCGAAGATCGTCGGGATCGCCGTCACCAGGCGGCGCAGCAGGTAACGTTGCATCGGCCAGGACCTTTCACTGCGCTGCGCGGAACCGGCTTACACGCCCTGCCGGTTCCGCGCAGCGCCGACTACTTATCCAGCCAGGCGGTATCGACACGACCCCATTCGAGTTGCACCCGCTTATCGAGCGCCATCCCCTTCACGTTGGCCCGCCACATGATCAGATGGTCGGTGTAACCGATGAAGAGCCAGGGCGGATCCTGATCGAGGAGATCCTGGATCTGATTCAGCAGCGCACGCCGTTTCGTATCATCGAGTTCGGCGTCGGCCTGCTTCAAGAGATCGTCAAATTTCGTATTGCTGTAGCCGCCGAAGTTCTGCGAGCCACCCGTCTTGAAGTAGGTATTGCCGATTGGTGAGAAGTCCGAGATCGGCCCACCGGGCGTATCGAGGACCAGGGTGAAACGCCCGGCCTTCTCATCCTCCACCAGCAACGACCGCTCGGCCACCCGGATCTTGATCTCGATCCCCAGAGCGCGTTTCAACTGGTCCTGGATCGCCGGGGCCATGATCTCCGCATGTGGTGCCACCGAGGCACAGAGCAGTTCGACCCCGGGGATACCGTTCGGGAAGCCCGCCTCGGTCAGCAATTTTTTCGCCTCGGCGACATCCTGGGTCTTATCCGGGCGATAACCGGGCAGTTTCGCGATCTCTTCGCGCGGCGTCGCGAACGCGCCGCCGTGCGGCACCCAGCGCGAGAGATCGATCTGCTCCTGCGTCTTGAACGCCTCGATGATCCCCTGCTTGTTCAGCGCCAAATTGATCGCGCGGCGCACGCGCGGATCATCGAACGGCTTGACCTTGGTGTTGATGATGACCTGATAGGCCCCGAAGCTGCCCACCCGGTTCGTCTTGGTGACATCCGGCTTCTTGGCCCCTTCATCGAAGGTTTCCTTCGAGACATTCCAGGAGAGATCGGCCTGCCCGGTCAGCACGGCGGTGCCGCGGTCGGACCATGCCGCCACATGGATTAATTCGACCGAATCGAGATACGGCAGGTCTTTGTTCCAGTAGTTCGGGTTCTTAACCAGCGTCCACTTCTCCGCTTCCTTGTACTCTTTAAACATGAACGGCCCCGTCCCCGGCGCGACCTGCACCTTGCGGAGATCGTTGTTATTCGCCTCCAGTGTCTTCTTCGAGTAGATCGCTTGTGTGGTGTCGGTCATCACCAGCAGCAAGGTCGGCGACGGTTGCTTCAGGGTGAATTTCACCGTCTGCGGGTCGGCAGCCTCGACCTTAGCGACCGTCGAGAAGCGGTCTTTCAGCAAGCTCACCACCCCCTGTGGCGGGAA
>DATCMP010000785.1:0-4721 GCA_036563365.1 Thermomicrobiales bacterium | reverse complement strand
CTGCGCCACCGGGTTTGATTGGTTCAAACCCTGCCTGATCGGTACTTTAGTACCAAATTGTTTTGTTACTTGTGTCTGTATCTGGTCTTGCTGTACTACGGCCATAACGCTGGTTGAGGCGATGATTGGTCTGGGCATCCTCACGGGGTACTCCCGAAAGGAGGTGTGTCTATGGGTACGGTCGGCGGTGTCGACCGGCCCATAGATCGAGGAGCGATCGGACGAGGAGGGACGGTACGAACCTAACCCTGCAATTCTTCGCAGTGTAGCTTGCCGCTATCGATCTCAGCGTCTCCGCACAGGTGCGGAGTCAGCCGATATGCTGATGAAGGAGACGACGATGACCGCGTCCTTGGGCGTTAGTAGTCCTCCGCGAACCTCGCGCGCACGGCGGCGCATGATGAGCGGTACCCAGATCCTCGCTATCCTCGCGATGCTCATTTCACTCCTCAGCGGAGCCTTCCCAACACTGGTCCCTGTCGTCGCTGCGGCCCCCGGCCCGAGCGCGGCAGCCGTCACCTTCGACGTCAACGACACGAACGACGTGGTTGATGCAGCGCCCGGTAACGGGACCTGCGCGACCGGCACCAATACCTGTACGCTCCGCGCAGCTATCCAGGAAGCGAATGCTCTGGCCGTGGCGTCCCCGAATGAGACGTTCACGATCAACCTGGCGTCGGGCGCGACCTACGTCCTGACGCTCGTCAATCTCCCCCATACCCCCGAGGATCTGTCCGCGCTGGGCGATTTGGACATCAAAGCGAATGTCACGATCAACGGCAATGGCGCGACGGTTGATGGCAACAGCTCGGCGCTCCGGGCGAGTGACAAGGACGATCAACAGGATCGTGTCTTCCACGTCTTCTCGTACTCTGGCTCTGATGTAGAACCTGCCGTTCCTGCGGTCGTTGAATTCAACAACCTGACCGTCACCAATGGCTACGCCTTCCGCGGTGGTTGTAATGAATGCAACGGCTACGTCTACGGCGCGGATGGCGGCGGTATTCTTAACTCTGACTTCAGGGGCGAGTACCATGAAGATGCCCCACTGCGCGCCGTCGCCACTACCAGCAGCCTGACCCTGCGTAACGTGACCGTAACCAAGAATGCTACCGGATCGGGCAATAATAATGGCGTGGGTGGTGGTATCTTCAACAGCGTCAACCGCACCCTCAACGTGATCGATTGCACAATCCGCTCGAATGGATTGATCACTGACGAGGGGTACTACCCGTATGGCACGATACTCGGCGGTGGCATCGTCAATAATGGACTGCTGATGATCAGCGGAATGACCACGTTCCAAGACAACGGTGCGGGGAGTGGTGGTGCCCTGTATAACTTTGGTTCCGCCCTGATTGACGGCGCGACATTCCGCGGGAATTCCGCCCTTGGCGAGGGTGCTGGTGGTGCAATCGCCAATTTTGGCGCGCTGACATTGAAGAACAGCAAGGTGATCGGTAATAGCGCGGCTGTCGGTGGCGGGCTCTTCTCCGGTTTAGATTACTACTACCGCCCCAACTTTGCTGGTGCGGCCGCAATCCATACCATCAGCACGACGATTGAAAACACGGAGATCGCCAACAATACCGCGCTCGTCTTCGGTGGCGGTGTCGCTAACGTCGGCTACTATTTCGGAGCCGAGGCGAAGGCGAGCGAGAGCGTTGCCGTAACGCTCGAAATGCGCGGTGGCTCGCTCGTCAACAACACCACGTCGGGCTTCCCCTATGGCCCGGGTGGTGGCGGTTCCGGTGGGGCGCTCGCCAACATTTACGGTACCGTCTCGCTGACCGGCGTGAATATCGCCGCGAATAGCGCCGGGGCATACGGCGCGGGCGACTTCCGCTTCGGCGCCGGCGGTGGCATCTTCAATCTCGGCGCGATGACCATCGACCAGAGTGCCATTACCGGGAACTTCGTCTCCGGTGCCGGTCCCGGTGGGGCGATCGCCAATGGTTACGCCTATCGCTACTTCTTCATCGGACTGCCGGGGGTACGTAGCGGCGATGTCCAGGCCGCTGACATTGATACGATGCTGACCGTGACCAACACCACGATCAGCGGGAACAACGCACCCAACGGAAGCGGCGCGGTCTACAACGTCGACAACAGCGTCGCGACGTTAACCAATGTCACCGTTGCGGGGAACCAGAACGGTCTCCTCAATGACCCGACGGTGAGCGACGTACCAACGATGTTCGCGCAGGAATCGACCCTGACCGTCCAGAACTCGATCGTCGCCAATAATGCCGAGTACAACTGCTCCGGCACGATCGTCAACGGCGGCTACAACATCGATAGCGCGGCCACCTGCGCCTTCGCAACGGGGAACAACAGCCTCTCGAACACCGATCCGAAGCTTGGCCCGCTCGCGGTCAATGCCCCCGGTACGACGCAGACCTACGCGTTGCTGGCTGGAAGCCCCGCCATCGACCGCATTCCTGCGGGTGGTGCCGGTTGCCCGGCGACCGATCAGCGCGGCGTGACCCGCCCGCAAGGCCCCGGCTGCGATGTCGGCGCGTACGAATCCGAGATCGGCTCATTCAACGTCACCCTCTCGACGAGCGGCCCCGGCACGCTGAATGTCACCCCCGGCACCTATAACTATCCCGCAGGCTCGACACAGTCGTTCACGGCGACGCCGAATGCCAGCAACGTCGCCTTCATCGGCTGGACGGTCGATGGCACCTTCGTCGGCTTCGGCAATCCGCTGGATCTGCCGGTGACGAAGAACCGCACCGCCGTCGCTACCTTCGCCGCTATCCCCACCTTCTGCGATGTCACGCCGAATACCCCCGGCGCGGTCGCGATCAACCAGCTGGCGGCGCGCGGCGTCATCTTCGGCTCGGACAACCCGAACGGCCCCGGTAAGTGCTTCCTGCCGAGCGACACTCTCTACCGGATCCACGTCGCCGGGATGGTCGCCCGCGCCTTCGGCTGGGATCAGGAGGATCACGGGAACAACTTCACCGACAAGGGGTCCGTCGATAACGACCTCTGGCGGAATGCCGGTACATTGACCTTCTACAATGTCGCGCTCGGCTACCGCGACGGCAGCTACGACCCGACCGGCCCGGTCCTGCACGCCCAGGCGGTCAGCTTCGTGACCCGCGCGATGATCCGCAAGGGCTACTGGGAGTTGCAAGAGGATAACGCGGCGTACTACACCGCCGTGCCGACCGCCTCCGGCCACCGCCAGGATGCCGTGACCTACCACTTCTACGCCGGGAACATCCTCGGCACCAACGCCCCGACCGACTCCTGGGGTGGCCCGACCGGCTACGACCAGCCGAGCACACGCACGTACTTCGCGCAGGTGCTCTGGCAGGCGTACAGCAGCTACTTCAGCACCAACCACATCCCGTAAGGCTCGTTACGAGGGTTGCTGGTAGCCGGATGGAGCGAGATTCGCACGCGGCGGGGCGGTTCGATCGAACCGCCCCGCCGCTTTTCCCATCCCGCTGCCGCGCCGATGTATACTCCTTCCACGAGAGGAGGGCCTGATATGCTCGAACGATTGACCCGACAAACCGTGCGCGATCTCGATCCCTATGAGTGGGAAGCTTCGAGCGAGGTCGTCGCCGCGCGCCACGGCCTCGACCCGCAGGACGTGATCCGCTTCGACCTGAATACGTCGCCGTTCCCGCCCGCCACCTGGGATCGCGCGATGGAGGCCGCGCGAGCGGAGCGAATCCCCAACGAGTATTTCGACACCGCCTACGCCGAGGTTTCGGCCCTGATCGCGCCCTATTGCGGCGTGGGGACCGATCAATTGGTGATCGGGGCCGGGGCCGATGAGATCCTCGATGTCGTCACCAAAACGTTCCTCGATAACGGTGATGCGGCGGTGATCTCCGTCCCGACCTACTCGATGTACGCCATCTGTACCCGCCAACTCGGGGCGACCGTGCGCGCCGTGCCGCTCGGTGCCGATTTCGCGCTCGATGTCGAGGCGGTCCTCGCGGCGGCAGCGGGGGCGAAGCTGATCTTCGTCTGCAACCCCAATAGCCCGACCGGGAACCCCGCCGACCCGGCGGCGATCGAGCGCCTGATCGCCGCCGCGCCCTGCATGGTGGTGATCGACGAGGCGTACGTCGAGTTCCACGGTTGGTCGGCGATCCCGCTGGTCGCGCAGTATCCGAATCTGATCGTCGTGCGGACGATGTCGAAAGGCTTCGGACTGGCGGGGATGCGGCTCGGCTGGGGTGTCGCCCAGCCGGAGGTCGCCGCGATGATGAACCGGGTCCGCCCGCCGAACAGCGTCAGCGTCGTGACGGCGCGGGTTGCCGCCGCCGCGCTACGCGATCTCGACGGGATGCGCGCCCACGTCGCGGCGATCGTCGCCGAGCGCGAGCCGCTCGCCGCCGCCCTGCGCGCGGCCGGGGCGCACGTCTATCCGTCCGTCACCAACTTCCTGCTGACGCGCTGGCCCGATCCCGCGACGGCACAGGCGGTCTACCTCTGGCTGGAAGGGCGCGGCCTGGTGGTGCGGAATTTCGCCAATCACCCGCTTATCCCCGGTCACCTGCGGATCACCGTACGCAATGCCGAGGAGAACGCCCGCTTCCTCGCGGCGTTGGCCGCGCGCCCCGCTGAGGTTATTGCCGTCTGAGGTAATGTGCGGGGGAGAGGTCCGCCCCTTACAGGCTGGCACGCCTCGTGCATCAAGCGGTGCAGGAGGTGTGACGATGGACCAAGCATTGGCACCGCAACAGAAGGTC
>DATCMP010000783.1:0-6636 GCA_036563365.1 Thermomicrobiales bacterium | reverse complement strand
CCATCGTCGCCGGACGGACGAGCGCGCCATTGGTCATCGCACCCGTCGCGAAACGCGCGTCGGGATGCTGCGAAGCGAGCGCCGTGACTAATCCGGCGGCCAGCAGGAATGTCGTCAGCGAAAACATCACCGCCGCGCTCGACCAACTGTAACGCCAGGGCAGCGCCGCCACCGAAACACCGATCCCACCGCCGGAAGCGGCGACACGATCGAGGATAGCGTTCCGCACGCAAGGCTCGATGGTGATCGAGCGCATCCCACGTAACCGCTTGTCGAGCGCGCGATATTGCTGTATTTGTGCACCGCAACCCGGGCATTGCAAAAGGTGTGTACCGAGCAAGATGCGCTCAGTCTCGCTGAGATCGGGGTCGTTGTACCGCGCCAGTAGCGGCGCAACCTTGCGGCAATCGACGTGCGCGACCGATGCCATCGGGCTACTTCTCTCTCTCTGGGCCTTCCATCCGCGGAGGTTCCGGCGCATCTTCGCCGTAGGCGACGCGGAACGCCTCACGCGCGCGGAACAGGCGGGTCTTCACCGCGCCCGAAGAAATGCCCAGAATCTCCGCGATCTCGTTGCACGACAGCCCTTCGTGACTGTGGAGCAAGAGTGGAGCGGCGTACTTCGCCGGCAACTTGGCTAACGCACGGTGGACCGCTTCGGCTTCCGCGATGTCGCCGTCCATATTACCGGTCGTGATCCCGTCATTCAACAGCGGTAACCAGCGGATCAACCGTCGTCGCCGCAATGCACTGAACGCGGTATTACCGGCGATCCGGTATAGCCAGGGCGCGAGGCGCAGATCATCGCCCATCCGCGGTAGCGCCTTGTATGCCTTCAGGAAACTCTCCTGGGCCAGATCATTCGCCAGCTCACGATCGTGGACCAGTCCATAGATATAGTTGATGATCCGGTGCTGATAACGCTCGAAGATCTCGCTGAACGCCGCCGCATCACCACGACGCGCACGCCATACGAGGTGGTCATCAACTGTGGGCGCGGTCCCGGCCCCGATCGCTTGGCCCATCATCTGTTCGATCATTCTCGCGCCCCTCACTTGCGCTGAAACCAACGCGTCATGAGTGAAATACGCACGAGAATGGCGTTTGGTTGCATCGGTGACGAGGATCGCTCGTACCGCGACAGCCTGGGGAGATGATCAGTGCGACGCGCAAACGCGATCATTACAGTGGTATCGGTCGGATATTGACCCTGTTCGCCTGCTGTTCTACACTAGACATATATCTTGAAATCCGCCGGGGAATTTGCTGCTATCGAACAGAGTGGTTTCGTCCTTTGCACGATAACAACAGCACCTCGCAAGGCTTTCGTGGCTGCGACCATGATCCGCTTGCCACCGTTATAGCTGGGGGATCCGCCGACCGCCGCTTGGAATGAGGGACCGGCTTCGTGCGTTAACCCAAGCGCTTGCGAATACCGCGTGCGGATACGGAGAGACGAGGAAGCGGTGGGCAAATCGCTGGTCATCGGGCAAGTACGCGGGATCGAGATCAAGGTCCACATCACGTTTCTGCTCGTCCTTCCCTGGACGGCCCTCAATTGGGGCTATTTCGGGGGGTACGGGTTGCTCGGTGTCGGCTTCGGCCTGATCCTGATGACGCTACTCTTCGCCTTCGTCATCCTACACGAACTCGGCCATTGCTTCGTAGCAATGCATTTCGGTATCGGGGTGCGTGACATCACCCTGCTGCCGATCGGCGGCGTGGCGCGGATCGAGCAGATACCAACATCGCCGGGGCGTGAGATCGCGATCGCGCTGGCAGGACCGGCGGTAAACCTCGCCCTCGCCAGCATGTTTGCCCCCCCGGTGGTCATGATCGCCGCCGCGAATAATTTCAGCAATCCGCTCGAACTGCTCATTTTCCTCACCGACATGTCGCCGACCGGCTTCATCCTCTATCTTTTCTTCACCAACGTCACCCTCGTCCTCTTCAATTTGCTGCCCGCGTTCCCGATGGATGGCGGTCGCGTTTTGCGCGCCTTCCTGAGCCTCTTCATGGCCCGTCTCACGGCGACCCGGATCGCGGTGGGCATCGGGCAGCTCTTCGCGGTCGCTATTGCGGTCTTCGGGATCGCGATCCAGGCACCATCGCTGATCCTGGTGGCGGTCTTCGTGGTGATCGCGGCGTACTCCGAAGGGTCGGCGGTGCGGGTGGAAGATACCCTTCGCAAGCTGACCGTCGGGCAGTTCATCTTGTGGGATCTCGGCGGGGTGAACGAGCATCATCCCCTGCCATACGCCCTGCGCGGTGGCCCGCGCGATGTCGCGGTGGTGAACGCCGATGGGCGTGTCCTGGGGATGCTCTGGCGGCATGAGGTGATGCAGGCGCTCAACGGTGGGGCGAGCCGCTACCGCACGGTGCGCGAGTTGATGGATGCCGACGCCACGGTCGCCGATGTGAGCGACACGGTCTACGACGTGCAGCAGCGGATGGTCGCCACCGGGCGCTGGGCGATCCCCATCACCGAGAATGGCTACTACCGTGGGATTTTCACCAGCGAGCGCTTCTGGCACGTCTACCGCAACGTGACGCGTCGCCCCTGGCTCGACCTCCGCGCCCGCCTCTGGAAATTCGTTGAGACACTGGTGTTACGGCGAACCCGTTTCGGCAATCGATAGCGCACGCGAACACCAGGACAGCACTCCCCTATCGGGGCAGACAATGGGGCGTGAGCGGGATCAGTTCGCGCCGATTACTGACCGTGCGGCGCGCTGCTCATACGGCACGCTCAGCACCCCGATCCCGTCATCCCCGCAATCGACCAACTCGGTATCGCGGAAGCGTCGCGCGTCGGTGACGATCCGCGTTTGCGCCGCGTTCGGCCGGTCGGGGGGCGTCAGCACCGTGCTGACCAGCGCCAGGTTGAGGAGCGTTGCGGCGGCGTAGTTGCGAAGCGTGGGCACGAGGCGAAAGCTTTTCACAGTATGTGGCATCCGGGTCTCCCACAAAAACGGCCAACGATAGCGTATCGGGGAACGTAGGCACGGGCTTACAGCGATGCGCCGTGCAACAAATTGTAGCATCCACCACCCGTATCGCTCCCGGCAAAGATGTTACAAGATTCGATTCGCGGCGCTGTTACCTCTGGCGATCGGCGCGCGTTGTATGAGATGTAGAAGTCCGGTACGCAACGACCGACTTCTCCTTCTCCTCCCTCCCCTACTAGCCGGGCCGTGGCGCAAGTCACGGCCCGGTTAGTTTAGCCGCCACGACAGATCAGTACCATAGCCAAGAAACATCACTCGCCACCGGTCGGTCTGCGTGTTACCATCAGCCAGTCTCCCGCCTGCTGGCGGCAACCGCACCACGATCGGAGGCGCAACGATGCTCACAGACCCACGAATCGCCGCGCTGGCGAAGCTGCTGACCCACTATTCGCTCGGCTTGCGCGAGGGCGATCTGTTCGTCATCCGCGCCGCGCCGGTCGCCGCGCGACTGGTTGAGGAGTGTTACCGGCAGGCGCTCACCCTCGGCGCGCACCCGCACGTCGATCTGCGCCTGCCCGGCCTCGATGAGATCTACTATCGCACCGCCAGCGATGACGAACTCGATTGGCTGTCGCCGATCAGCCGCTTCTACACCGAACGTTTCGATGCTCAACTCAGCATCCTCAGCGACACCAACACCAAGGCACTCAGCGGGATCGATCCGACGCGCATGGCCCGCGCGCAGGCGACGCGGCGCGAACTATTGCGGACGTTCATGGAGCGCGACGCCAAAGACGAGTTGCGCTGGGGCGTGGCGATGTACCCGACCGATGCCTATGCCCAGGACGCCGAGATGTCGGTGGGGGAGTTGGCCGACTTCATCTTCGGTGCGTGCCTGGTCGATCGCGACGATCCGGTCGGTGCCTGGCGAGAGGTTGCGGGCCGCCAGCAGCGCCTCGTCGAGCGGCTTGCCGATAAACGCGAGATCCGCCTCGTCGGTCCCGATACCGATCTGACCTTCTCCGTCGCCGGGCGCACCTGGATCAACGATGACGGCAAGAAGAACATGCCGGGCGGCGAGGTTTTCACCGGCCCGGTCGAGGACTCGGCCAATGGCACGATCCGTTACACCTATCCCGCCGTCTACGGTGGCAAGGAGGTCGCCGACGTGCGCCTCCGCTTCGCGGATGGCAAGGTCGTGGAGGCCGGCGCGAGTCGCAACGACGAATTACTCCAATCGCTCCTCGGCATGGATGACGGGGCGAGGCGACTCGGCGAGTTCGCCTTCGGCACGAACCCCGGTGTGACCCGCTTCACGCGCAACACCCTCTTCGATGAGAAGATCGCGGGCACGGTCCACCTCGCGCTCGGTGCCGGTTACCCGGCTACCGGCAGCAGCAACCAATCGGCCCTGCACTGGGATATGGTCTGCGATCTGCGCCAGGGCGGGGAGATCTACGTCGATGGCGCATTGTTCGCCAGGGATGGGCAATTCGTTGACTAGCCCTGCCGTGCATTGGACACGCGCCCACGGGCTCGGCAATGATTATCTCATTGTCGAGCCCACGTCCCTACCTTCAGGCGTGCGGCTGACCCCGCGAACGGTGCGGCTCATCTGCGATCGTCATCGGGGCGTCGGCAGCGACGGTATCCTGCAACTCCTGCCCTCGATCAGCACGCCCGAGCGGTTCACCCTCCGCATCTGGAACCCGGACGGGAGCACGGCGGAGAAGAGCGGCAACGGCTTGCGGATCTTCGCCAAGTATTTGCGCGAGCACGGCCACACCCCCGCCAACAACTTCACGATCGTGACGCCCGGTGGCGCTGCCGCCATCGCGCTCGATCTCGACCCCCAGACCGGGCGTGTCGCGGCGATCACGGTCGATATGGGCGTGCCGACATTCGACCCCCGCACACAGATCACCGTAGCGAGTGCCGAACTCGACGTGATCATCCTCTCAGTCGGCAATCCGCATTGCGTCACCATCGTCCCCGACACCGACGCCATCGACCTCGAACGCCTCGGGCCGCTGATCGAGCACCACCCCGCCTTCCCGGAAAGGACCAACGTCCAATTCGCCACGCCGGTCGCCCCCGATCGGGTGCGGGCGATCGTCTGGGAACGGGGCGCGGGGATCACGCTCGCCTCGGGATCGAGCGCCAGCGCGGTCGCCGCCGCCTGTCACCGGCTTGGACTGGTCGGCAACATGGTCACGGTGGCGATGCCCGGCGGGGAACTCGTCGTTCGGATCGGCGACGATGGGCAACTCTCGCTCACCGGCCCCGCCGAAGAGATCTGCCGCGGGATATTCAGCGCCGATCTCCTGGACCGCCTGCGCGCGCTCTCGGCTGAGGGCGACTGAGCAGCGTCAACCACCGTCCTCTGCTTGGATGCATGCCCACCAACCAAACTTGCTGGTGTGCAAATTGCGCTCCGCTGCCCATCCTGGGGTAGCGGAGTGTTTTTGCTCCTCGGCAACCCGAACGTATGGCGTGTCAGGGGAGTGCAGCGATGGCGGGGGAACAAGAGCAGCAGCAAGAAACGGTCAGCGATTTCATCGTCCGGCGTCTCGGTGCCTGGGGCGTGCAAAGGATCTATGGGTATCCGGGCGACGGGATCAACGGTATCCTCGGCGCAATCCAACGCGCGGGCAACCAGCCCGAGTTCATCCAGGTCGCCCATGAGGAAATAGCCGGCTTCATGGCCTGCGCCCACGCCAAATATACCGGCGAGGTCGGCGTCTGCCTCGCCACTTCCGGCCCTGGGGCGATCCACCTCCTCAACGGCATGTACGACGCGCGCGATGATCATCAGCCCCTCGTCGCCCTGATCGGGCAGCAGCCGCGGATGGCGATCGGCGGCCATTTCCAGCAGGAGGTTGACCTCCAATCGCTCTGCAAAGATGTCGCGGGTGCCTTCGTGGAGATGGCGACCGACGCGGCCCAGATGCGCCACCTGATCGATCGGGCGTTCCGCATCGCCATCGCCGAGCGGACGGTCACCTGTGTCATCCTGCCGCACGACGTGCAACTCCTCCCGGCGGTCGAGGAGTTGCCGCGCGAACACGGCGCGATCCCGTCCGGCGTCGGCTATAGCGCGCCACGCGTCATCCCGACCGACGATGATTTGCAACGCGCCGCCGAGGTGCTGAACGCAGGCAAGAAAGTCGCGATCCTCGTCGGGGCGGGCGCGCTTGACGCTACCGATGAGGTAATCGCGATCGCCGACGCGCTCGGCGCGGGGGTGGCAAAGGCGGTCCTCGGCAAAGCGGCGGTCCCGGACGATCTGCCGTTCGTCACCGGATCGGCGGGTTGGCTCGGCACCGGGCCGAGCAACACGATGTTCAAGGAATGCGACACGTTGCTGTTGGTGGGGACAAGCTTCCCCTACACCGAGTTCCTGCCCGAGGAGGGCCAGGCACGCAGCGTGCAGATCGAGATCAACCCGAGCCGCCTGAGTATTCGCTACCCGATCGAGGTCAACCTCGTCGGCGACAGCACCGAGACGTTACGCCTCCTCGTGCCGCTACTCGAGAAAAAAACCGACCGCAGTTGGCGCGAGCAGATCGAGGGTCGGGTGGCCGACTGGTGGCGGATGATCGACGCGCGGGCCGAGCATCCCGCCGATCCGATCAATCCCCAACTCTTCTTCCGCGAACTTTCCTCGCGCCTGCCTGATGGGGCGATC
>DATCMP010000780.1:0-4722 GCA_036563365.1 Thermomicrobiales bacterium | reverse complement strand
TGACGGCGAACAGGATATCGAAATAGCTCGCCAGGATAGCCGTCAGCCGGTGCTGGATACTGACGCGATCGGCGCGTTCGATGGCGAGCGCGAGTTGCTGCCGCAGCGATGAGGTGATCCCCCGCAGGACAGGATAGTTGTGGGCGATGATCGCGCGGCGCAACGGTTCGGGATACGGTGCGGCGGCTTGCGCCTGCAAGCGTGCGAACCAGTCATCGCGGTCGTAGAGCGCGATCGAGTGGAGAATCGTATGCCAGAAGCAGGTGCTGTAACCGAGTGAGGGTTGGTGGCGCACGAGCACCCGGTCAAGCTGATCGGCCATCCACCTTGGCGTGAAGTACATCAGGTCCAGGTCTGTATCATGGTCCACCGTGCCGACACGCCACGCATCGGACGAACCCCAGAAATCGTTGCCGATCTCGCGCGGACTGGGAATGCCGAACTCATCCGCGAGGGCTGTCCGCACGGCGATGGGGACCGGTTGCTCGGCATAGACGTAGAGATCGAAATCGGAGTCGTGGTCGGCCACCTGTGTCGCTCGCGAGCCAGCTATCGCGACCGCCGTCACTTCCTGGCGAGAGGCCAGGCGGGCCGCCAGATCGCGCAGGATCGTTGGCACGTTCTGCTCGCTGGTTCCATGCATCTGGTTGCCCCTCCTGCACTGTCGACAGCCCGCCGTCAACGTGATTGCCCTCGTCGGCGTGGGTCGAGCGCTTGCTTAGGTTCTGTTGACGAGTTTTGTGCTACGCTCGCCCTTTACTCAGGAGCGGGGGGGTGGGGGCAATGCTGAGCGCGGAGCAGTTCGAGCGGGTGTATACCCTGCTGCGTACGGAGCGGCGGATCCACACGAAGGATCGCGACCGGGAGCGGCGGTTCCTGGAGGCGGTCTACTGGCTCGATCGCAGCGGGGCGCAGTGGCGGTTCCTGCCGACGGCGTATGGGGCGTGGAATAGCGTCTACAAGCGGTTTGCGCGGTGGGATGATCTCGGCGTCTGGGAGCGCTTGTTCCATGCCGTCGCGGACGATCCCGACCTGCAGGCGGTGATGATCGACGCGACGGTCATCCGCGCGCACGCCTGCGCGGCGGGCGCGCCAAAAAAAACGGCGGGCAGGCGGCGCAGGCGTTAGGGCGGTCGCGCGGCGGCTTCGGCACCAAGCTGCATATCCTGGTCGACGCGCTGGGCAATCCGTTGAGGTTCCGGTTGACGAGCGGCGCGGCAGGCGACAACCCGCAGGCTATCGCCCTCCTCGCGGGCGTGCAGACGGCGGCGGTACTCGCCGATCGCGGCTACGATGCCGACGCGACCCTCGCCTATATCGCGGAGGAGTTGCACGCCATCGCGATCATCCCGCCCAGCAAGCGGCGCATCGCCCCGCGCGACTGCGACTACGCCGCCTACCAGGAGCGACACCTCATCGAGTGCTGCATCAGCAAACTGAAGTACTTTCGGCGCGTCTGCTCGCGCTTCGACAAGTACGCCACGCGCTTCCTCGCCTTCGTCCACTTCGCCGGGATGTGCCTCTGGCTCAAATAATTCGTCAACAGAACCTAGTCGGCCACCGGCAGCGGTGTATGCGCCGCGCCCGGCACGCCCGCCCTGACCGAGCCGGCGAGGACGGCGATCCCGATGCAGAGGGCGACGACCAGCCAGAGCGCAACGCCGATCGTGGTGCTGTGCGCGACAACGCCGAGGATAGGCGGCCCGGCCAGGAAGCCGAGGTAGCCGAGCGTCGAGACCGCCGCGAGGGCGGTGCCGCTCGGCATCTCGTGGCTGCGCGCGGCGGCGCTGAAGAGGAGGGGGACGATAATCGAGAGGCCGAGCCCGACCCCCGCGAAGCCGATGAGTGCCGGTCCGACGGACGGGACGAGGAGCGCCGCTGCCAACCCCAGAGCCGCGACGATCCCTCCCCCGCGCACGGCGAGGACGGTCCCGAAGCGGCCTACCAGCCAGTCGCCGGCCAGCCGCCCGATCGCCATACAGAGGGAGAAGGCGGCGTAGCCATAGGCCGCCGTGGCCGGATCCGCGGCCCGCTGATCGCGCAAATAGATGCCGCTCCAGTCGGCCATCGCCCCCTCGCTGAGCATCGCGCCGAAGGTCAGCAGGCCGAGCAGCGCCAGCCCGCGCGTGGGCAGCGCGAACGCCGGGCCGGTGGTTTGCTCGCTCGCGTCGGGGGGGAGGAGCGGGCGGGTGACAAGGGCCATCACGCCGACACCGATGATGGCGGCGAGGCCGAGGTGCGTGAGCGGAGTCACACCCCGCCCCGCCACGATACCGCCGAGGGCCGCGCCGAGGAGGCCGCCGAAGCTGAAGGCCGCGTGGAAAGAGGACATGATCGACTTCTGACCGCGTCGCTCGACCACCGCGCCCGCCGCGTTCATCGAGACATCGAGGATCCCGG
Source organism: Thermomicrobiales bacterium (assembly GCA_036563365.1). Lineage (GTDB taxonomy): Bacteria > Chloroflexota > Chloroflexia > Thermomicrobiales > CADCWN01 > CADCWN01. The sequence goes on along the minus strand of DATCMP010000780.1, from coordinate 2,322 downwards.
TCGCCGCGCCGAGGGCCGTGAGGGCCAGGGCGAGGGTGATGGCGTTCGTGGCGAAGGCGGGGAGGACGAGACAGGCACAGAAGGCGAGCCCCGCGATCGTGGTCATCCGGCGGCTGCCGAAACGCGCGACCAAGGCTCCGCTCAGCGGCAGGCCGATCAGCGAACCGATCGCCACGCCAAGCAACGCCAGGCCGAGCACCTGCGTATCGAGACCCAATGTCTCGCGAACCGCCGGGATCCGCGCGACCCAGTTACCGAAGCCACACCCGTTGAGCAGGAAGACGGCGCTCACCCCCGCCCGCGCCCAACCAATCTCGCGTCCCGGATCGTCCCACATTCGCTCGCCTTCCCCTTGTCACCGCATACGCACCGACGTACTCGGCTAGAAGGGTAGCACGGCCCGCGATCGGGATCGATGGTTAAGCGCGCTCTTGTCCAGTGCCGCGCCGCAGTATCTCGTCCTCACGCGATTCCATTGATGTTGTCGTTGGGTATTCGGTCACCGGATCACCCTTTCGGTCCCGTATAGACGACTTCGATCAGGATCCTGTCTGGCGATTCGAACATCACCTGATAGTAGGTCTGGTCGTCGCCGCTGAACTCGGGGCGATGCCGGGGCGTCTCGAAGAGGAGTTTCACGCCTTGCTCACGCAAATAGTCTGCTGCGCTGTCCACGTCGGCCTGTGTCGCGGTGCCGATAGCGAGGTGATTCATCCCCGGGCCGTCATAATCGTTGACGACATCCTTGACATAGCCGACGAACCAGAGGCTCAGGTTATTCTTGTCCGCTACCCCCAACAGCCCCTCGCCCTCATGGAGTGTCTGCCAGCCAAGAAATGTCAGCAGGCCCTTGTAGAATGCGAGATTCTCTGGACGCACATTGAACTGTATATGTTGGAGTTGCGTTTCCATCGGACATCCTCTCTTTTCTTGTCGCAACGAGCGGCACCACGATCCGTTCGTACAGTAGAACAAGATTTCTGATTTGTCAATCGGGCAATGATACGGCTTGTCGGAGTGGGCGGTAAGGTGGGTATCGGGCTGAGAACGAACACCAGCGTGGGGTTCGGCTTCGCCGCCCGCCGGCACCTTGTCGGATAGTACGGTGAGGCCGTACAATGCCGCCATGAAGAATGATCTGACGCGCCGCTTCGACCGCGCCTACTGGCGGGCCTTCCGCGAATTAGATAGTGTCCGCTTGCGGCATTGGGAACGCCATCGCGTCACCTTGCCGCAGTTGCGCGTCCTCTACCATATCCGGCGAGTCCCGGGAGTGACGACCGGCAGTCTGGCGGCGGCGCTCGGGATCACCGTCTCGACGACGAGCGGCCTGGTGATCAAGCTGGTTGAGCGTGGTCTGGTCGCGCGGAGCACCGGCGCGGACGATCGGCGACAGGCGCCATTGCAACTGACCGCGGAAGGTGAATTGCTGACCGGCGAACTCTCGGAGGTCGGACACCTCTTCACCGATCATGTCGCGGCCATCCTTGGCGATGACCTGGCGACCGTGACCGCCGCGCTCGAACGCCTGACCGAGGCGGCGACGGAAGCAACAGCGCTCGTCCAGACACAAGAGTCGGCAGCGGACGATGAGGCCGCGCGCTGACTTCGAGCTTGCCATGCCCGCACTACAGCTGTTCACGTTACGTTGCGACTCGTGCGCCATTCCTCTTTGCTTTTTTATGGGCTTTGCCTTCCTGATCAACAGTGAAGGTGCCGCATTCGACAAACCGCGCGCGATGGCGGATTATTCGCCTGAGCGGCGCGGCGCTATGCTGCGCGACGACGGGGGATACTGTGGACGTGCGAGGGGTTTTCGCGGGTGCGGTCGAGCCGCCGGAAAGGCGCTCCGCGCTCGCGTGGTGGTTTGCATTCGCCGCCGATCGGCTGGTCGTGCGTGAGGTCGATGAGACGATCGAGCTCCCTCTGGTGGCCGAGCCGGAAGATCTCGGGCTGGTGCCGGAGGGTCGCCATTACCTCGGACTGCTCGACGGGCGCGATTGCTGGGCGCTCGACCTGGGACGCGATCCGGCACAAGTCCTGCCGGAGGGTTATACGGCGCGACAGCTGCGCGGGCTCTACAGCCGGATCGAAGACGATCTGTTCGCCCTGGCCGGGCGCGCGGTGCAGGTCGTTGAGTGGGGCCGCAATCACCGCTTCTGCGGGCGTTGTGGCACGGCGACCGAGGCGATGCCCGGCGAACGGGCGAAGCGCTGTCCGGCTTGCGGGCTGATCACCTACCCGCGCCTCTCCCCGGCCGTCATCGTCCAGGTGACGCGCGGCGACCGGATCCTACTCGCCAGAAATGCCAACTTCCCCGCC
>DATCMP010000776.1:0-9739 GCA_036563365.1 Thermomicrobiales bacterium | reverse complement strand
GACGAACCAGCGCCGGGTCGGCTCGAAGAAGAAGATCGCGACGAACGGCGCGATCAGCGCCAGCGCGACGAGGGTGCTGGTGTGCGCGAACGGGAGGGTCGCCGCGATCAGGCCGGCGGCGACGAAGAAGCGCGGGCGATAGTCCTCGATCCCGAGATAGAGCAGGGTGCCGATCAGCAGCATCAGCGGCAGGCCATAGAGGTAGCCCCGCTGCGGCTGGATCAACGCGAAAAAGCTGTTCTGCCAGAGGAAACCGCCATCCTGCTGCGGTCCCGTCTCCCACGGCTGCCGTTGCAGGGTGCCGAGGAAGTCGTGCGAGGTGTTGATCTGCGCGGCGATGATCAGCCAGCCGAGGCTGCCGCCGAGCAGGAAGAGCCCGACGCTGACCCCGGCGGCGTCGCGATCGGCCGTCAGGCGCAGGGCGAAGGCATAGAGCCCGAAGAGCAGCAGCATACAGAAGATGAAGCTGTGGAGTTGCAGCGCCGCGACCGGATTCATCCCCAACTCGACGAAGGCCGCGCCGGTGATCGAGGTCAGGTAGTGGTAGGCGAGCGGCCCGCCCGCGTAGCGGGTGTTCTGCGGCGGGAAGTTGTCGCCGTAGACGAAGGCGGTGACATCGCCCAGATGCAGCGCCCAGTCGCCCCAGAGGGTGATCTGATTGGCCCAGAGGCCGCGCGCGTCGTAGTTGAACGCGCCCGCCCAGAGGAGCGCCCAGCGCACCACGAAGATCCCCAGGATGATCGCGGAGAGCGGGCCGAAGGTCGCCAGCCCCTTCGCCCACGCGCCCTGCTCGATCGGCGCGGCCTTACGGCGCGAGGAGGTCGCGGTGGCCGCGAAGCCAAGCCGCTGGCCGCGCGCGTTCGCCTCGCGCGCGACCCCGAGGAGGGTTTGCCAGGGCCAGAGCCACGCCGCCACCGCCAAATTGAGGGCCGCGAGGACTAGTACCAGCGCCGCGCTCAGCCCGCCGAAGGCGAGCGCCAGCACCAGCAGCGCCAGGGAGCCGACCACCGCGCCGAGCGGCAGGCCGTAGGACCAGGTTTCCAGCGGCGTCAGCCGATCGGTCAGGCGACGCAAGGCGAGCGGGCCGGGCAAGCCGAGCGCCAGCACGATCAGGCACGATATCAGTATGGGCATCCTCACCCCTGCGATTGTCGAGTATTGCTCGCTCTTCGGCGTTTAATGATAGGCGCTGGCCCCGAGGGTGGGTAGGGTACTTTAGGGCTTACGGATCAGCAGGATCCGACGGTTGTTATAGACCCCCCCGCGCACCTCGTACCGAATCTGCCCGGTCGGGCGCGCGATCGTGTAAAGGACCGGCAACGCCATTTGTCCACCGTTGGCGGGGTCGCCGAAGCGATATTTGCCGAACGCGCCCACGCTATTGAAGTAGGGCGGTTGTCGGCGTACTTGCAGGCCCGTATGGACGGCACTAGGGTCGGCGCGCGTATAGAAGAGGACATAGATATAGGGCTGGTTGGTGCGGTCGATCCAGATCTCGTCGTACCTGGCCTGCTGCGCGATGGCGAACTCCAGGGCTTCGTGCAGGCCGTATTGGTAGTGCCAGACGACCGAATCGCCATAAGCGGTGAAGTAATACCGCTGGCGGGTGACGACCTCGGGCAGTGCGGGGACGAGGAGGAGGGTCGCCAGCGCGACCCGCATGAGTGCCTGTTGTCGACCAGCGATGAGCCGCGCGACTCCTTCGCTGAGGACGGCGATCCCTATGGCGGCGCAGAGGGCCGCCAGGGGGAAATACTGTGCGCCGCGCAGGAGATGTGGGGCCGGGCGCGTGAGGCTGCCCGGGATCGGGTAGCAGATGATCGCCAGCAAGAGCAGGGCCGCAGGCTGGCGCTGGAGCCACGGGAACCACTTCGCCTCCTCGCCGTTGCGACGCATGACGCCGAAAATCAGCGCCAGCAGGCCGAGCAGGAGGAGCGGCGCGAGGGCGCGCGGATCGACCCCGAAGCGACCCGGCAGGTGCATCTGATCGCCGTAACCGGGGGCGAAGAGATACGACGGCGAAAAGTAGGAGAAATACTGCCGCGCCAGGAACGGCGCGTCGACCTGGAGGTTCGCCTGGCTGAAGATCGACTCTTGCGCCAGCCGCGCCCGCCCGCCCGGATCGCGCGTCGAGAGGTAATAGGTCGGCCCGGCGAGCAGCACGAGCGCGATCGCCCCATAGGCCAGCGCCTCGCGGCGGAAGTGCAGGAGCGTGCGCCAGTAGACGATGACCGTCGCCAGGCCGAGGAGCGGCACATACAGTTTCATCGTCGGGTAGGCGAGGATCGTCAGCGCCGCCGCGATGCAGGCGACGACGATCCCGCGATCGCTCCGCCGACGGATCGCCCAGACGACCGCGAGCAAGGTCAGCGTGACGAACGTCGGCACGAGGGTCGGCGGGATCGCCCAGCGGCTCAGGCTGGTATGGGCGGGCGAGAGGGCGATGATCCAGGCGGCGGCGACGCCGAGGCGTTGCTGCCCGAACAGTTCGCGCCCCAGCCAGTAGAGGAGCGGCACCACGAGGACGCCGATCGTCGCCGAGACGAGGCGCAACGTCTCGACCTTCAGCCCGAACAGGGCGATCGCCGGGATCGTCAGGAAGGTGAGGAGGGGGGAGGCCCAATCGCCGAAACTTTCCAGCCCGGCCAACGAGAGCGGGTGTCCGTGGTGATCACGCCCGGTGCGGAGGAGGCTATAGGCGTCATAGCCGCTGACCGCTTCATCCTGGTTCAGCCCCGGTGGGAGGCCGCCGAGGTTGGTGAAGCGCAACGCGGCGGCGACGATCAGCGCCAGGAGGACCAACGCCTCGGCGCGCAAGAACGGGGATGGCGGGGTGGTCAGCTTCGGCGCTGTCGCGATCGGTCGTTGCCGCACCGGTGCTGCCCTCTGTCCTGCCATCCGTGTCTCCGTCGTGTCCGTTTGCTCACGCCGCTATCCTACCATACCCGTCGCTCGCGGCCCGTGCAGGGGCGGTCCGAGTGTACGAACATTGTGACGGTGCGCCTGTTGACTTTCTGGCACGGCCGTGGTACTGTACGTTCATAGATGCAGCAGGCCCGCTAGGTCGCGATTGACCCCTTGCAACGGGGGCATGAACGGGGTAGCGAGGCTGATCAGGGCCGAGGGCTCCTCTTCGTCGGTTCGTGATCCGTGGTCAAGGGGCTACTTCCGGGTAGATCGTTGCCGCGTTGTCGCATCTGAAGCGCTGCCAAGGGCTCGCAAGGGTTGTTGGTAGCGCTTCCTTTTGCCCGCTGCATGGCGGCGGTGAGCGTCGAGGACAAAGAGTAAGGCCGACAGGATAGTTGGTACGCGAACGAAAGGGGTGGGCCGCTACGCCCGCCCCTTTCGCCATCCGTGTCGCTCGGCCCTCTACGGTCGGTTAAGGGACGAGGGTGGTGCCGCCGTCGTAGCCGAAAGGGACGAAGAGGGCGGTGAGCTGCGGCGAGGCGACGTAGAGTAGTGCATCGCCGGATTTCTGCTCCCGGCACCCCTCCAGGGTCACTTTCCGTGCCCCGGCCTCAACCGGGAAGGCCCACGACACCGATGCCATCGAGATCAATACCGAGGTGTCGTTCGGGTAGGTCACCGCTTGCGGCCCTATCTCACCGCCCACGCGGGGGCGCATGAACAGGGCGGTCACCCCCGTATCGTCGAGATATGCCCCCGCAGCGCCGTTGACGAGCAGGAAGCCCGCGGCGGGCGCGGTGATCGTTAGCTCGATCAGGGGGACATAGGTCGCGCACGGCGAGGTCAGTTGGAACGACATGTTCATCCCGTTGCGCGCCACCCGCGCCAATCCGCTCGGCGCGTAGCCGCCCACCGTATCGGCATTTCCGGCGCTCGTGGCGTTCGTGGCGCTATCGGCGGTTTGTGCCGTTTTGGCATTCGCGACGGGCGGGTTGTCCCCCAGGCCCGCCGTCCGCGCCAGGAACGACGCCATCTCCTCGCGGGTGACGTTGTCCTTCGGGTTGTAGAGGCGCGCGTTCGGGTCGTTCGGATCCGCGAAGCCGGTGGAAATGCCCGCGTTGCCGATCGCCTGGATATTCGGCTGATGCACCGGGGCTGCGGTGGCAAGATCGCTGAACGTCGGGCTCGCCGCCAGCAGCGAGAGCGGCATGAGCGCCACCAGCAACGCCACAGCTACCAGCGGCAGGAATCGGCGTGTCTGCCGCCCCCGTTGCTCGCGGCGTTCATAACGGGCCAGGCGCACCCCTTGTTGCTGCACCGTGGCTTGCACCGTCACCAGTTGAGCGAGGACATCGTGCATCGTCGGTTCGGCCATGCCCCTCTCCTTCGGTTGTAGGTTGTCGTCAGCGTTGGTGGGCAGGATAACAGACGGCGGTGCGGTGCGCGGCAGGAATGGTCAGCCACGCTTTTTCACGCCAGCGAGCCGGGCTACGCCGCGTTGCCCTTGCTGCGGTAGCGCCGGGGAGTGAGCGCATCCATGCCGAAGATGTCGGGTTCGTTATCCGCCGGATCGTGCAGATCGTAGGTGACGCTGATCGGGTCGCCGGGCCGAGCGAAGATGCCGATCCGGTGCGGCAGGCCGATGAACAGCCCTTCCTGACGTGTCCCATCCTCTGTGGTAAAGGCGTAGCGTAGGTCGCGCATCGCCGCTCTCTGCGATGATGCCGGTTGCTCGACGATCTCCACGATTTCGCCGAGTGTTGTTGCGCCAATTTTGGCCCGCTGCGCGCGGTGTGCGGCGAGGCGTAGCACGCGCCCCACCTCGAAAGGGCCGACGAGGACCGGGAGCGAGAAGAGCACCAACCATAGCGTACCCGGATCATCCCCCTCGATCCAGATGCGGTCCGGCTCCGCCGGGAGGTAGCGGAGTGTCACGCTCGTGCCGCGCCCCAGACGCTCGTAGGTGCTCTTGTCGACGTTTGCCCAAGCTTGTCGGGCCATGCCACCGTCCTTGACGCGGTAGCTGACGTGCAACAGATAATCCTGATATTTACGACGACCAAGGGTTGTCTGGCCGGTGATCTGCCCGCTGACCGCTGTACCGGTCGTACGGACGACGTAATCCGCCACCCAGTGCCGCCAGGCACCATAGCCGAGCAACGCCGCGTACGCGAGCGCGCCGATCACGATGTACTTTGTCAGCGGTGTGACGGAGAGCCGCAGATACCGCCAGAAGAGCGCCGAGCCGTTCATTCCATCCCTTGCCGTCGCTGCCACATCGCTGCCCACCGCGCCTTGGCGCTGGCATCCGCGATCCTGCCCGATCCCGCCACCGCGAACCACCACGCCCTATTGGCGCGGCATACGGCGTATTTGCGGGCGAAGGCCACTCGCCCGCTACTGATAACGGGGATCATCGCGCATCTGTTACCAGGGGTAGGGGAGGGTGTCGCTGTGGCGGGACTCGCTGACGCGCCGCGACGGGCTGCCCGGGCTCCTGCCACGGCTGGGCGCTTCTGTCATGATTCTCTCGACGGTTGAGATGAGGTGAGCAGATAGTTGCGCGCATCGAAACGGCTGGTGCGGAGCCAATACTCCCCGGTGAAGCCCGGCCAGAGGGTGACGTTGCGACCGCGCATCCTGATACCAGCTGCCGCACCCCGAGGTCCAGACGGGCCGCCGCCTCCGCCGCTGCACGATCGCGTTATAGGCATCCTGCGCCCTCGGGCGCACCGCGACCGCCACCAAGCGTCGCCGCGCCATCGTCTGCAGCGCGGCGAGCATGAAGACCATCGAGTCGTGGCCGAGGCCGGTATTCGGCCCGAGCAGGAGGAAGAGGTTCGGGAAACCGGCGACGACCGTGCCGAGATAGGCCGTCGCGCCGTCGCGCCACGCCTCGGCGAGCGAGTGGCCCGCTTGCCCTCGGACGATTGCGGCGTACGGCGCATCGGTAGCGCGAAAGCCGGTGGTGAGAATGAGCGTGTCGGCCTTGCGCTCCCGCCCATCGGCGGTGACGATCCCGCCGAGCGAGATCGCCCGGATCGCGTCGGTGATCACCTCAACATTCGGCTGGGTCACCGCGGGATAGAAATCGTCGGAGAGGAAGATCTGTTTGCAACCGAGCCGGTACGCCGGTGTCAGCTTCGCGCGCAGGGCGGGGTCCGCCACGCGCGTCGCCAGATGGCGCAGGGCCAACCCTTCCGTCGGTCCCAAGAGTTGTGGCCGGTAGATGAATCCGAGTGCCTGGACCTCGCGTCGCCAGTAGAACATTGTCCGTGCCAGTCGCTGGGCGAGGGGCAGCGCGCCGTAGGGGGCGCGGCGGCGCGGGGATACCGCGTCGTCGTGGCGGGGCAAGACCCAGGACGGGGTCCGCTGGTAGAGGAGGAGCCGCGCGACGCGCGGTTGAATCTGCGGCACGAACTGGATCGCGGAGGCCGCGGTGCCGATCGCGGCCACCCGCTCGCCGGTCAGGTCGTGGCCGTGGTCCTAGCGGGCCGAGTGGAAGACCGTCCCCGCGAATGACGCGAGGCCGGGGATCGGCGGGTTCGCGGGCGCGCTGAGTGGGCCGGCGCCGAGGATGAGTACCCGGGCGACGAATTCGCCCCGGTCGCTGGTGACGTGCCAGCTGCGCCGATCGTCATCCCGGCGGGCATCGCGCAGCGCATGGCCCGGATGGATGTGCGGGATGATGCCGCACCGCTCGGCACAGCGGCGCAGATACGCCTGGATACCGGACCAGGGGGAGAAGCAGCGGTGCCAGTCGGGGTTGGGCGCGAAGGAGAAGGAGTAGACGTCCGATTCCACATCGCAGGGGCAACCGGGATAGGTATTGTCGCGCCACGTCCCGCCCACCTCCTCGGCCCGTTCGAGGACGATGAAGTCGTCGATCCCGGCGCGTTTCAGCCCGATCGCCATCCCTAGCCCCGAGAAGCCCGTGCCCACGATGATGATCCGCGCCGCGCGTGGGGCGCGGTGCAGCCCCGAGCGCTCGCGGCTAACGCGGCGTTGCCTGCGGGATCGTCGGGGCCAGCGGATACCCCTGCGGCGGCAGCGCGCTGACCGTCACCGCGTCGGTGTAGGCGATCCGATCGTGCAAGCCGACGAGGAAACCGATTCCCAGGGTCAACCCGCAGAGGAAGTAGCCGACCGTCCGCATCGTCGCCAGCCCCCAGGCGACCCCGCCGAGGTGCGGTTCGTCGCGCGACACCACATGGAGCTTGAGCAAGGCCATCCCCAGCGAGCGCCCTTTAATCGCCCAGCAGGGCACGAAATAGGCGAACGACAGCGCCACGCCCGCCGGCGTGGTTGCCCGGAAGAGCAGCTCCGCCGCGCTGTCGGCCTGCGCTTCCGGCAGGGTGATATAGAAAGCTACCGCCAGGATCAGGCTGCCGCTCCAGGTGCACCCCCAAAGCAGTGCCCAATCGATCAGGGCGGCGACGCCGCGCCGCGTCAGGCTTGCCGTCACGAGTTGCGGCGTCTGCATCCGTTTCCCTCCCCGCCGATCTTCCAGCGGCACGAGCCGAATCCCCACCCTCCCCCGCTGTTCATCTGTACGGATGAGCGGCGTTGTGCGTCACTATCCCCCCGACCGGTTGCCGGGCGATGAGATCGCGCGTTGGCACCCGCCCCCCGCCGCTTATCCGCGGCGCGGAGGACGCTGATGGGGTCGTGCGACTGCGGGCGATGGTGTTGAGGCCGCGCTATCCGCGCCCGTTTCTGCTACGCTGACGTGACGATGAGAACGATGGAAGGATGATTGTGGGGGAAGTGGCGATGCGCGATAACGCGGCATGGAAACGAGAGCAGGCGCGGGTGGACGCGATCGGGCGCCCCAGCGCGCCGGTCGAGGTCCCGGCGCTGGAGCGCGAGGTGGTGGCCTTGCGGGCCGAGGTGGCGCTGTTGCGCGCGGAACGCGATTGTGGCGCGGGGCCACGCCTGCGCGCGACGCCCTGCGGCAATGGTCAGCCGACGCCCTGTTTCGCCTGCCAACTCGCGCACGCACAGTTCACGATCGAGGATCTGCGGCGGCGCGCGTGAACGGCGCGAACCGTTCTACGCGTCCCCGATCGTCCTTTACGCCGCCCGGATTTGCACATAGGCGCGGGCGATGCGGATCGCCGCCGCCGTGGTCGCCGCGGCGGTGATACTCTCGTAGGCGGTATCGGCGACCACGCCCTCGTGCCGCAAGACCTGGCGCACCGCCTCGGCGAGCGCGGTGATCCCGCCCTCCGGCTCCTCTGCGCCGCTGATCACGTCCTCGGGGAGGACCAGGGTTGGCCGCTGCTGTGCGCTCATACTCGCCCTCCGCTGGTTCTTCGTCGCTGTCCCGCCATCGAAGTTATGCTTGGTCATGCTCGCGGTAGCATACCGCAATCCGCCGCCTGGGATGTGCCGTTGGGGCCGACGCGACACCGGGATCGCTGTGCGTCGCGCGCGGACTGCACTGCCCGCGTCTGTAGCGCCCTACTGCCCGCCGACCTTGCGGACGAAATCGCTGAGGGCGTCCTGCTCGGTGGCCGGGGTTTCGATCGCCTTGGCGAGTGGTTGTGTGCCGCGCGCGAACGGGCGAACCCCGGCGATCAGCGTGACCCCGGCCCGTTTCTCCACCTCCCGCAGGAAGGTGGGCAGCTCGACGCCGAGCGCGGTGGTGATCCGCCAGCAGGCTTCCAACTCGGGGAACCGTACGCGCGCGAGCTCATAGGCGACGACCAGATCGGCGGTGACCTCGGCGCGATCGGCGAGTTCCTGATACGACCAGCCGTGTCGTTCGCGCAGGAGTTGGAGGAGTTGGCCCGCTGTCTTCCAGAAAGCGCTGCGCGCCAGTTCGCGCGGCTGGGCACTACTCATGGCGATCTCCTTCGTGTTGCCGCCCGGCCACGCGCATGTTGTGGGGAATGGTCCTCCCCGCTGGCGCAACGTTCGCCGCGTGCCGGGGCAGATCTGCTGATGGTATTGTACCGGATTATGCGGGAGCTGCGGGCATGTACGGCACAGGGACACGGAAAAGTCGGCAGGCAACATATCCCTGATGGTCCACGCCCCGGAAAAGAACAAGCGGCGCGGGCAGCACCGGCGGGACAGGGCGTGGGGTACAATGACGCCGATGTGCGACACGCGCGATGAGGTGATTCGGTGGCGGAAGTGGCGCAAATCCGGGCAAGCGGCAGGCCCTATCTGATCGGGGTCACCGGCAATATCGCCTGCGGCAAAAGTACCGTCCTCGCGCGCCTGGCCGAGCACGGCGCGGAGACGATCGACGCCGATCACGTTGTCCACGCGCTGATGGAGCCCGGCGAAGCGGTTTGGTCGGCGATCCGCGAGGCGTTCGGGCCGGGTGTGATCGCCGCCGATGGGCGGATCGATCGCCGCGCGCTGGGCGCGGTCGTCTTCGCCGACCGCGCCGAACTCGCGCGCCTCGAAGGCTTGACCCACCCGGCGGTGCGCGCCCGGATTGTCGCCCAGGTCGCCAACGCGGCGCGGCGCGGCGCAGTCGTCGTCGTGGTCGATGCGATCAAGCTTTACGAGGGCGGCCTGGCCGACCACTGCGACGAAACGTGGGTCGTCACTTGCGACCCGGCGCAGCAGTTGGCGCGACTGATGGCCCGCAACAATTTCAGCGAGGCCGAAGCGCGACAACGGATCGCCGCCCAATCCCCCCAGGCCGACAAGATCGCGCGGGCCGATGTCGTCATCGACAATAGCGGCACCGTTGCGGAGACGCGGGCGCAGGTAGATGGGGCCTGGCAACGAATCGTGAGTCGTGAGTCGTGAGTCGTGAGAAGGTTCGTTGAGAGCAGTAGCCTTGCTGTTGGCACTGCCGCTCTCACGACTC
>DATCMP010000772.1:0-3382 GCA_036563365.1 Thermomicrobiales bacterium | reverse complement strand
GAGTCGTGAGTCGCGAGAAGGTTCACTGCTGGCGATGGCGCAACAGCAAGCACGTAGCCCCTCACGACTCACGACTCACGACTCACGACTCGCCCCGGAGGGCACCATGAAAATCGCTTACGCATTCCGGCGCACCGCGTTCTATCCGTATGATGGCGGGACCGGTTGGGAGGTGCCGCCGCAGGAGGTGCGCGGGCGCTATCTGCAGAAGGTGCGCGAAATCGGGTTCGAGGGGATCGAGATCGGGCTCGGCCAGGGGGTCGGCACCGATGAGGCGGCGATCCGCGAGTTGCGCTCCGAGTTGGACGCGGCGGGGGTGCCGTGCGCGGCGGTGCGCGGCGGCGGCGGTTTCCTGCGCCCGCAGGTCGCGACACGCAGCCGCGAGGCGGTCACCGGCGCGATCCGCATGGCCGAGTGGATCGGCGCGAATCTCGTCAACATGACCGTGACGATGCCGACCGGGCAGCCGGGCGGCGGTTTGCCCGGTGGCGGCGTCGGGATGCGAACCTCGCTGGGGGGCAGCAAGACCGCCAGCGGGGCAGACTTCGAGGCGACGGCGAAAGAGTTGCGGCAACTGGCCGACTTCGCCGCCGACCACGGCGTGGACATCTCGATCGAGATGCACCAGCACTCGATCGCCGACAACCCCTGGAGTTGCCTGCATCTGCTCGAACTGATCGACCGCCCGAATGTCGGGCTTAACCCCGACCTCGGCAATCTCTACTGGCACTACGAGGAGCCGGAGGCGACGAACGAGGCGGCGATCGTCGCGCTCGCGCCGAAGACGCGCTACTGGCACTGCAAGCAGTTGATGCGCGTGCAGATCCCCGAGCACGAGCGATCGTATTACCAGCTCGTGCCGTTGCCAGACGGCGAGATCGACTACCGCTTCGCGACCGCCGCGATCGTCGATGCCGGGTACGACGGTTGGCTCGCCATCGAGGGCTGCCGCTACGGCGACCAGATCCGTGGCGATGGGCGCAGCGTGGCCTACATCAAGGAGTTGCTCGCCGAGGCCGGGCGCTGAGCTCGCGGGCAAGGCCATTATCTACCCTGGACGAAGCGGATACCGGCAGCGGGCCAGCAGCAAAACGAGCAGGGGTAGCCACTACGCTGTGGGGCTACCCCTGTCGCTCATCTGCTGGCGAGTTCTCGCGGGCAGGAACGAAGGGTGCAAAAACGATGAAGACATCGCCGCTCACCGCCGAGGATGCGCTGCTGATCGCCGAGGCAAAAGCGATCCTCGCCAGATATTACACACCAGGGAAACACCATGTCGGCGCGGCGATCCGCACGAAGACAGGGCGGACCTTCGCCGCCGTGCATCTGGAAGCGAACGTCGGGCGGGTTGCGGTCTGCGCCGAGGCGATCGCCCTGGGGAAAGCCATCTCCGAGGGCGAATCGGCGTTCGATACCATCGTCGCGGTCCGGCGTCCGGGAACGGCCACCTCCGATGCGGAGATCGCCGTCGTGTCGCCCTGCGGGATCTGCCGCGAATTGCTCAGCGACTACGGGGACGACATGCAGGTCATCTTCGCGGACGGCGGCGCGGTGTCCAAGTGCGGCATCCTCGATCTCCTGCCCGGCAAATACACGCGCGGTGAGGCGGAGCACCCGCAATAACGCCCCCCACTGCAGAATGTCGACCGGCGCAGGCCGAGGCCGACCCCTGCGCCTACCGTGGAGACAAAAGTGCGAGAATAGCCCCGCGCGGGGTGGGCGATGGTTGGGAGCGCCGCCATCACCCGCCCCGACCTTTGCGCGCCGACATCGACAGAAGAAGGAGCCTGAGCGTGGAACCACGACCAATGGGCCGTACCGGACTTTTCGTCGCCCCGATCTGCCTGGGCGGCAACGTCTTCGGCTGGACGATCGATGAGCCGACCTCGTTCAAGGTCCTCGATGCCTATGTAGACGGGGGCGGCGATTTCATCGACAGCGCCGATGTCTACGCCCGCTGGGCACCGGGCAACCAGGGCGGCGAGTCGGAGACGGTTCTCGGCAACTGGCTGCGGGAGCGCGGCGGTCGCGAGAAGCTGATCATCGCCACCAAAGGCGGCAGCCCGATGGGCGACGGCGCGAACATGAAGGGGCTCTCGCGGCGACGGATCGTCGCGGCGGTCGATGCCTCATTGAAGCGGCTCCAAACCGACTACATCGACCTCTACCAGTCGCACCAGGACGATCGCAACACCCCGCTCGAAGAGACGCTGCGGGCCTACAGCGATCTGATCCAGGCGGGCAAGATCCGCTACATCGGCGCATCGAACTACAGCGCCTGGCGCCTGACGCGCGCCCTCTGGGAGAGCGAGCGCCACAACTTCCCGCGCTACGAGACGATCCAGCCGCCGTATCATCTGCTGAATCGCGCCGACTACGAGCGCGAATTGGAGCCGATGTGCCAGGAACTCGGCGTGGGCGTGATCACCTATTCGTCGCTCGCCAGCGGCTTCCTGACCGGCAAATATCGCCGCGATGGCGCGCTACCGAGCAGCCAGCGGGCGGGCGGGATCCAGCAGCGCTACATGAACGACCGTGGCTTCTCCATCCTCGACGCGGTGGAGACTGTCGCCAAAACGCAGAACGCCACCCCGACCCAGATCGCCCTGGCCTGGACCCTCGCCCGCCCCGGCATGACCGCCCCGATCGCCAGCGCCACCTCGGTCGACCAGGTCGGCGAACTCCTCGGCGCGGCCGACATCACCCTCAGCCCCGACGACCTCACGGCGCTCGACACCGTCAGCGCCTGGAAGTAACGCAGGGACGATTGAACGCAGAGACGCCGAGCAAGAGAGGGCGTCGCGGAGAACGAAAGGAGATAATTTCTCGTCCCCTTCTCGGCGCGTTCCTGCCCCTCGGCGTCTCTGCGTTCATCCGTAAGGGAGTACAAAGCGATGAAGATCACGAAGATCGAGACATTTCTGGTCAAGCCGCGCTGGTTATTCCTGAAGATGTACACCGACGAGGGGATCGTCGGGCTCGGCGAGCCGATCCTGGAAGGGCGGGCGCTGACCTGTCAGACGGCGGTCAAAGAGCTTGAGCCGTGGCTGATCGGCGAAGATCCGACGAAGATCGTCCACCTCTGGCAATCGATGTACAAGCACGCCTTCTATCGCGGCGGGCCATTGCTGACCAGCGCCCTCTCCGGGATCGAGCAGGCGCTGTGGGACTGCTATGGCAAGTATATGGGCGTGCCGGTCTACAAACTCCTCGGCGGGCCGACGCGCGACAAGATCCGCATCTACGGGGTCGCGAACGGCGACACCCCGGAGAGTGCCGCGCAGTCGGTGCGCGAGGCGGTGGCGCAGGGCTTCAACTGCCTGAAGACCGGGATCGGGCGCAAGGGCCACGGGCGGATCATCGAGTCGCCGGAGTACACCGA
>DATCMP010000766.1:0-3318 GCA_036563365.1 Thermomicrobiales bacterium | reverse complement strand
TACGAAGTACGAACTACGAAGTACGACGCGGTATATGCCCCCCTGCCCCCAATTCTGGGGGGTACTGCTCTGGCTAGCCGGTGGCCGCGCGGAAGACCACCAAGCTCCCAGCGCCTGTACCCTTAGAATTGGGGGCAGGGGGGCGTAAACCGTTAAGGAGGCAGACGATGGCGGCGTATCCTTCGCCACAGACGTATCGCCCTGCGGTCATCGGCAGTCGGTATATGGCGGCTACGGGACACGCGCTCGCGACGGCGGCGGCGGTGCGTATCCTGGAGCTGGGCGGGAACGCGACCGATGCCGGGGTAGCCGCCGGGCTCTGCATCAATGTGCTACAGCCCGACATGACGAACCTCGGTGGGGTCGCGCCGATCATCGTCTACGATGTTCGCGAGGGCGCGGTGCGGACGATCAGCGGCCTCGGCTCGTGGCCGCAGGCGACCGATCCCGACTACTTCACGCGCGAGTGTGGCGGCGCGATCCCCGTCGGGCTGCGACGTTGCGTGATGCCCGCCGCCGCCGATGCCTGGCTGACGGCGCTCGGTCGCTACGGGACGATGCCGCTGTCGGCGGTAGTGGCGCCGGCGATCGCGCTGGCCGAGGGAGGATTTTCGGCCTACAACTTCCTCTGCCAGAATATCGCCGATGAGGCCGAGGGCTTGGCCCGCTGGCCGTCGAGTGCGGCGGTCTTCCTGCCGGGCGGGCGACCGCCACGCCCCGGAGAGCGTTTCATGCAACCTGATCTCGGGCGCACGCTGCGGATGCTGGTCGAGGCTGAGGACGGGGCGCGCGGGCAGGGACGTGAGGCGGCGATCCGGGCGGCGCGGGATCGCTTCTACCTGGGCGACATCGCAGAGCGGATCGCCGCGTTCCATGCCGAGCAGGATGGTTGGCTGACCCTCGATGATTTGCGCGCCTTTAGCGTGGAGATTGAGTCGCCGGTAGCGGTCAACTATCGCGGATACGATGTTTATGGTTGTCGCCCGTGGTGCCAGGGGCCGGTCGCGCTGCAAGCCCTGTCGATCCTGGACGGCTACGATCTGGCCGCGTACGGTCCCAATTCACCCGAGACGCTGCATCTGATCCTGGAATCGTTGAAGGCCGCGTTCGCCGACCGCGAGCGTTTCTACGGCGACCCGCAGTTCGTCGATGTGCCGATTGACGGGCTGCTCCACCCCGACTACGCCGCCGTGTGGCGGTCGCGGATCAGTCGCGACCTGGCGACGCCGGGGATGCCGGACGCGGGCGACCCGTGGCGGTATCAGGCGGGCAGTTCGGCGCGGGCGGCAATTGCCACCCCGCGCCCGTTCGCTGCGCCGGTCGAGCCGGACACCAGCTTCCTCTGCGTCGTGGATGAATGGGGCAACACCTTTGCGGCCACGCCGAGCGATGGCGGCGGCGCGTCGCCGATCATCCCTGGCCTGGGTTTCATCGTCTCCGGACGCGGGATCCAGTCCTGGCTCGACCCCGCGCACCCGAGCGCCATCGCGCCGGGGAAACGCCCGCGCCTGACCCCGAACCCCGGCCTGATCATGCGCGACGGAAAAGTGTTCGCGCCGTATGGTACGCCCGGTCTCGATGTGCAGCCGCAGGCGATGGTCCAACTCGTGACGAATCTGCTCGATTTCGGGATGGGGCCACAAGAGGCGATCGAGGCACCGCGCGTGGCGAGCTTCAGCTTCCCGGCCTCGTCGCACCCGCACCCGTACCAGCCGGGATTGGTGCGCGCGGAAAGTCGACTCCCCGTCGAGACGTTGGCCGAACTGGCACGGCGCGGGCATCGGGTCGAGCGCTGGCCCGATTGGGCGGCACAGGCGGGGGCGCTCTGTACCGTCGTGGTCGATCACGAGCGCGGTTTCCTCACCGGTGCCGCCGATCCGCGTCGGATGGCGTATGCGATGGGGTGGTGACGATGCACGCTAACTCCATGACAAGCCGTCTCATAACCTTGCGATGAGGAGCCCTGCTATGAGCGGCGAAGACCTGTTCTTCAAGCATGTGAAGCATATCTTCGACCAGCTTGGCGACGGGCGGGCCAAGAATTTGGTAGATCGGGCGGATGGGGTACGCGACCTGCGCGAGCGCATTGCGCTACTGCGTCGTGCCCTACGCTACGGGCATACAAGCATCCAGGCGAAGCCTACCAGTCGCTGGGGAGGGCCTATGAGGAGTTAGGAAAACCAGGTCTGGCGATTCGCAACTATACCAAGGCGATTGGGTTGGACGAGGCGCTGGAAATGCCTCCTGTGCCGATATTGTACTGGCGCGGATTTTTGTACCACCAGCGAGGGGAGACCGAAGCTGCGCGCCGTGACCTGGAAAAAGCCCTTGCTGTCGATAACTTCGGGCGGCTCTACCGCGATGAGCAGGAGCGTGCGAAGCGCTTGCTTGCGGAGTTGTGACCTGTAAATGAAGGGGCGGCTCAAATCACGATTTGAGCCGCCCCGAATGCATCGCGCCCTACCGGAACGCGGGCAACACTTCCTGCCCGAATAACTCGATGTCGGTGGTGTCGGTGAAGCGCGGGAAGACGAACTGGAAGAGATCGAAGCCGAGTTCGTTGAGTTGGAGGATGCGGTCGCGCAGGCCGGCGGGGTCGCCGACGTAGGCGGGATCCTGCGGGCCGGGGACGTTCCCATCGACCAGCTTCTCGGCTTCGGCGCGCGTCTTCGCCAGCGTGACGCGCATCTGATAGGTTTTGCGGATGGTGTTGTAGTCGCGCCCCACCGCCGTGCAATGGTCTTTGAGGACAGCGATCTTGCCTTTCAGCAACTCGTCGGTGCGGCTGAACGGCAACCACCAGTCGCCATGCTCGGCGACCGCGCGAAGGAGGAACCGCTCACCGTCGCCGCCGATCAGGATTGGGATCATCGGCTCCGGTTTCGGTTCGCAGACGGCGTCGTGGAGTTGGTAATATTTGCCCTCGTAGAAGACCGGCCCACCGGTCCAGAGGGCGCGCATCACCTCGATCCCCTCGACCATCTGCGCGATCCGCACCCGCGCCGACGGGAACTCGTAGCCATAGGCTTTGTATTCCTCTTCGGCCCACCCCGCGCCATAGCCGAGGACAAAACGCCCGCCGCTGAACTCTTGCAGCGTGGCCGCCATCTTGCCGAGCAAGGCCGGTGGGCGATATGAATTCGCCATGACGGTGTTGCTGAAGATCTGGTCGGGGTAGCGCGCGGCGAGCCAGGTGAGCTGCGTCCAGCACTCCATCCGAAAGCCGCTGTGCGTCATCAGGTGGTCGGAGACCCAGAACGACGAGAAATACGGCTTCGCGACATCGAGAACTTTCTGCAAATCTTTCGTAAACGTCGC
>DATCMP010000764.1:0-4786 GCA_036563365.1 Thermomicrobiales bacterium | reverse complement strand
TATCGCCGGTCGCCTTCACGCTGATATCGTCGAGGATCGGCGTGAGGCCGCTGTCGGCATTGGCGGGGAGCGTCCACGGCACGATATTCTCGACGATCTGCTTGTTCCACTGATCGTTCGTGAAGAACGGGATCGTCAGGTAATTCTTCATGATCGGGAACCAGTACGAACCCGCCTTCTCCAATTGCGTCGGGTAACGATCCGGCGCGAGGATCGTCATGGCGATCTGTTTCGCCTCATCGATCGCCTGGCCCTTCTTATTGATGATCAGCGAGGCGGTGCCGCCGGACTGGACATAGGTGCCCGCTTTGACGGCGGAGGGGTAGGCTTGCAGATAGGTCTTCTCCAGGAGTGGTTTATTGTCCTTACGCATCGAGAGGACGATGCTGCCGGGATTCGAGACGGCGGCGACCTGCTGGCTCAGCCATGCCTCGTTGTTGCCCGACGCCTGCTGCTGCACCACGCCGGGGGGCATCAGCTTGTTCTTGAACATGTCCGTGTAGGCCGTGACCCCTTTCAGATTTTCCGGCGTGTCGATCGTCGCGTTGCCGTCCTTATCGAAGAGCCGACCACCGAAGGCCCACATGAACTGGAGACAGTTTCCGCCCCAGTCGGCCTCGGTCATCTGGCCGTCGAAGGCGAAGAAATTCTTGTCCGGCTTATTGACTTTCTTGAAGGCATCCATCATCTGATCCCAGGAGGCGAGCGGGAGTTTCACGCCCGCTTCCTCGAAGACATCCTTGCGGAGATGCAGGAACCAGGGCTCGTTGTTCATCGGGATGGAGATTCGCTTGCCGGCCGCGCTCGAGGCCGGGTTCGCCAGATCGAGCCAGCCGCCCCCGGTCTTCCCGATCTCGTCGTAGAGGTCCGGCACCTCCAGCGCGTAACCGTTCTGATTCCAGAGGGCCGGGGCATAGGTGTAGGTGATGTCCGGCACGATGCCGGACTCCATCGCCACGACCTCTTTCTGGGGATGTTCGTCGTTGCTGAAAAGTTCGACCTTGACGTTGAAGTTCCCCTTCTGCGCGGCCAGCTTGACCGATTCGGTCAGGTACTCGTTCGACTCGGCCAGGAATTGCTGCCGCCCCCAGAAGAGGAGGTCTTTCTTCTTCCCGCCGCTTGCCGGGACGGCGGTGGCACCGGTCGTCGTCGCGACGGCGGCCCCGCCGCCCGAAGCCGGTTGTGGTGTCGCGGCGGTCCCGCCGCAGGCGGCGAGGAGCAACGCGGCAACACCGCCAGCAGCTCCATACAGAAAGGCACGGCGACGCACACGCGGCACATCTGGATGGCGATCCGAACCCTGATACATAGACGCGCTCCTTCCCTCTACCAGCAGTACCCAACATCCGCACCCGTCGCGAACGACAGGAGGTACTGTCTCCAAGCTGTAGTGTCACGGGAAATGGGCTTCAACCCAGGCGATCTGCGATCAAGCGACGTATGGGCGCTGCCGTGCGCCGGTCGGCCCCTATTCCTGCTCAGTGGTATCGAGCGTAGCACGGTGCTTGGCAGGGTGTCAAGCAACTGGTCAGACAGTTTTTCCATCACGTTCTGATGATGTTCTTGGGTGGCATACGGCACAGGAAGGGCCGCTCCCGTTATCGGGAGCGGCCCTTCGTGACAGTTATGCTCGATGCCGCTGACCCCAGGCAGCGCCGCTCAGATCGTGAACAAATCCTCGATGTCTTTCCAGACAGCGTCCAGTTCTTGCCGATCGAAGTCATCGAGCGAAGATGATTTGTAACCGCGGATCGTCGTGTGGGCGATCACCCCACGCCGCTTCAGCACTTCCTTGTACATCGCCACGCCGAACAACGCCTCCAGATTCAACAGCGGCAGGAGGCGATTGAAGAGCGCACGGGCCTTATCGTGCTCGCCCGCTTCGAGGGTGTTCCAGACCTGGGCGTGGACATCGGTCACCTGGCAGGCGGGCATCGTCCCGCACGCACCGCGCCGGTATTCATCCAGCAGGTAACGCGCCCCGACGCCCCCCATCACCCCGAGGCAAGCCTCGCCAGCGGCGGCGAGGGTCGCCGTCATCATGTGGCTGGCGTTGACCGTCTCTTCCTTGGAATATTTGACGTTCGGGATCTCCTTCAATAGGCGCACCACCTGGGCCGCGCCCATCGGCGTCCCCGCCGGGCCGGACCAGTTCTGGATGAAGACCGGCAGCCCATCACCGGCGTCGGCCACCGCCTGATAGAAGCGGAAGACGGCCTCGGGGTCGGTGACCCGCGCGCCGTACGGCGGCATCGCCATCACGGCATCGGCCCCGACCTCTTTCGCCCAGCGGGTGAAGAGCAGCGACGACTGGACCCCGGTGGCGGAGACACCGATCACCGTCGGGATCCGCCCCCCCGTCGCCTCGACGACGATCTGGGTCACGCGCCGCCGTTCATCGTCGGTTAGCGACGGGCCTTCGCTGGCATTGACCGGCGCGACGATCCCGTGCGCCCCGGCGCGCACACACCAATCGACCTCGCGTCGCAACGACGCCTCATCCAACTCGCCGCGTTCATCGAACGGCGTCACCGGAATCGTGAATACGCCGCGCCACCCGCCCGTCATCAGCTCCTCCTCATTTCAATCGGCGGTCGACAGTGGCTGCGCGGTGGCGGTATCGCTCCGTGCCAGCAGCCGGACCTCTACTGCCGACCGCCCATTGCCCACTGTCGACTGCCGTTGTATCGCAATCGCCTCGTCGGCAGTATACTGCACCCCGCGGACCGGTTCGCCCACCCTCCTGCTTGGGCGAACGCACGTTGTACCGTCGCCCGACAGGGCGGCGAGGTCACCACGAGGCACCGTGCCTCACCCGGTCGGGGCCGGGGAGCGAATGAATCGGGAAGGGAGTACTGACACGATGACGGACACCCTGGCGACAGCGGCGGAGCAGATCGGTGCGGCGACGCGCGGCGTGACGATCACCGACGTGCAGACGATGAGCTTCAAGTACCAGTCCTGCGTCGGGCGTGACGACGAGGGCCACGGCCACCCCGCCCCGCCCCACACCAAGACCCAGACGATCACCCGCGTCCGCACCAGTATCGGCCTCGACGGCTACTACGTCGGCGGCACCCCCGAGACGGCGGCGACCGCCAAGCGGATGATCATCGGGATGGATCCGCTGCTGCGCGAGCCGATCTGGCACAAGCTCCAGCAGGTCCAGCGCCTCGACCCGCGCGCGATGCTCGATCGCTACCTCGCCGCGATCGACTGCGCGCTGTGGGACTTCGCCGGCAAGCTGACCGGCCTGCCCGCCCACAAATTGCTGGGCGGCACGCGCACCCGCGTCCCGGCCTATGCCAGCACGATGTGCGGCGACGACATCCCCGGCGGCCTCGGCTCGCCCGAGGATTACGCCAACTTCGCGGTGCAGTGCGTCGCCCAGGGCTACAAGGCGTATAAGCTGCACACCTGGATGTCGCCCTACGGCCCCGACCTCAAGCGCGACATCGCCGCCTGCCAGGCGGTGCGCGACGCGGTCGGCCCGGACATCAAGCTGATGCTCGATCCCAACCACCACTACTCCCGCGAGGAGGCCCTGTATCTGGGCCGCGCGATCGAGGAAATGGACTTCTACTGGATGGAGGAGCCGATGGACGAGCACAGCACCTCGTCCTACGTCTGGCTCTGCCAGAACCTGCGCCTGCCGATCTGCGGCCCCGAGACCGCCGAGGGCCAGTTCTACACCCGCGCCGAGTGGATCGTCCGCGGCGCGGCCGACCTCTCCCGCGTCGGGATCTCCGATGTCGGCGGGATCTCCCCGGCGATGAAGATCGTCCACCTCTGCGAGGCATTCCACATGCGCTGCGAGGTCCACGGCGGCGGCTCGGCCAACCTCCAGGTCCTCGGGGCGATGGGGATCCCGGGCGAGATGTACGAGAAGGGGCTGCTGCACCCGCACGTCGATTTCGAGGCGGAGAAGCCCTGGCTGAAGACGCCAATCGACCTGATCGACGCCGATGGCACCGTCGCCATCCCCCAGGGCCCCGGCCTCGGCGATGACCTCGATTGGGACTACATCAACGATAACCGCGTCAGCGACTGGGCTTAAGCATCGTCTGCGCGGGGGCCGTCGTCACAGCGATGGCCCCCCGCATCTCTCGCGACAACGCAGACAACAGCTCGTTCGAACAGCGCTGGGGGCGAACGGGGACGTTCGTGATGATCGCCGCATCCCGCCCTGTGTACACACGAATCCTTCTCTCATTCCCCACCGCCGTCTTTCCACTATCGCGCATGTCGGCAGGAATCCGGCCCGAAGATAGGGCCATGAGGATAGGTTTGTTCGCGTTACCACCCCTGTCCGGCGACGAAAGTTGAGGACATCCGTGTACGAAGATGGTGGCACATTGCTTGCGTTTATGTCTCATCGGTCGATCGCTTGGGCAATCGGCATTGAGTAGCAATTATTGAGCAAAATCGACGCGAGGCGAGGCGGGTACGATGGTGATTAATTTTCGCGATACTTTGCAAGAACAGACAGGACCGGCCTATCCAGCGAACACCACGCTGTCGCCAACCGCCGAACAGCTCTATTTCCTCGACCGCTTGAATCGCTTAAGCAAGAAATCTGTTCTGCTCAGCCGCTATCTCGTGCCGACCGACCGCCGTATGCGTTTGCTCAATCACGCGATACTGGCAACCTATGAAGATTGCAGGGCGCTGGATGTGACGGCGGAGGCGAGGGCGATTATTGAGGAAGCACGCCGCGCCACCGCTACGCCAGGGCGTTGAGCGCGTAGCGACGGGTCGAGCGGCAGCAACGGGGGCCACACCGCAC
>DATCMP010000763.1:0-1740 GCA_036563365.1 Thermomicrobiales bacterium | reverse complement strand
GAGCGCCCGGCGGCTCGGGGTCGGACTGCCCACCGTCGCCGACCGCCGGCATGCCATCTACCAGCGTTTGCCGCACGCGAACCGGGGCGGCAAACGCGCGTCGGCGCTCGCCTGGTAGCTGACCGTGGGGCGCGCCTATCGCGAGGGGGCGGGGGCATGAGCGGCGCGGAACACCCGGCGCCGGTGGCGTGCGGCGCGAGTAATGAGGACAGCGCCGCCGTCAAGAATCAGTTGTCCGCGATCGATCGGCGGTTTGCCGCTCGGCGCCGGCGGCAATCGACGGGCGCTGGCGATCCCGTGATACCAACGCGAGGGGCACATCTATCACGGGCCGGCGGCGCGCGATGTACCTGCCGATGGCGTGCGACGGGTCCGGATCGACGCCGAGCGGGGGCGGGTGGCGAGGGGTGACGTGCGGGTCGCCCCTGCAAGCAGATACCGCGTACACTGCATGCGATGGGAGCGGCGGAGCATGCAAGCATCGAGGAAGGCGGCACCCCATGGATGACATACAGGCAACGCTGCGCGCAGCAACGCGGGCCGTACGCGAGGCCGAGACGTTGGTCCAGGCCCGCATCGCCGGTGCGGCGGTACCGGGACACCGCCGGCCCGACGCGCAGATCGCGAGCGAACTGGCGGATCTGCGCGCAGCAGCGGGGGACCTCCATCGCGCGGTCGCGCTGCTGCGCGCCGGGCCGACAGGCCTCACCGCGTAGCCGATCCGGCCGCCGCATCGAACGAACGATGACCAGGCCCCCGACTGCCCGCCGGTCGACGACGGTCGGACAGCGGCGTGTGTCCATGGCCCGGCACAACCATCGCGCCCGCATCGCGGTCACACCGGCGGCATCGGTTGCCACGAGTGCAGTTATGTCGAATAAATGTGCTTTATGACGTATACTGTGGCGGAGGGGAGGGCGCGACGCTGCAGGGTAAGGCGAGCGTGAATGGCCGACCGTCGATGGAGTGGCGACGCCCTTTCGTGGCACCATCGAGACGGTGCGGCGATGGCTTCGTGCGGGCGCGTTGCCCGCGCCGGGGCTATCGGGTCAAGTGCGGCGAGCGCGATACGTTCATGACGGCACCCTATGGCACCACGCGGAACGCAGCCGGGTCGCGATGATCGTCGCCCGCAATAGCTCGCGGTAAGCAGGCCGCACCGAAGAGAGAAGAAGGTGATTTTACCATGGCAAAACGTGATACGAGTCCCGCGGCGACCGAGGCGATCGCCGATCTCGCGGCCCAGCGCCCCGCCGCATTAGCAACCTATCGCTTGCTGCTTGCCCGCAAGAAGTTGGCGAAGACCGAGCCGGGCCAGACGGCCCGGATGAAAGCGGCCCGCGAAATCCTCGTGCGCAGCGGCGGTATCCCCCACGACTAATACCGTCAGGAGTTACGCCGTTGTCCCGGGAGTGGAGGTGCGGCCGTCGTGCGGCCGGACGGCGTCGCGCATAAGGCCGGTTTTGGTGCCCCACCCGGTTGCGACGCTTCTATGTCACGGCCTCTGCGGCGGGTCGTTCCTGGCGCGGCCCGCGAGGGTTTCCCTCGCGGGCCGCGCCAGGGAGCAGGGGCCTCACGCGGCGATTGCCGCGGCGGCACCGGGCTGCCGCTGGGGCACTGTCTGTATGTTAGGGTGAATGAGGGGCGAGCTGACTCTGGCACTGTCTGCGCACCGACGCTTGAACCTGAGATGTCGCTCGCCCCTCTGCACTGGCACCCGGTCGGCAGACTGGACGGGAG
>DATCMP010000762.1:0-9447 GCA_036563365.1 Thermomicrobiales bacterium | reverse complement strand
GCATCCTCTCCCTCGCGGTGCCGGAAGTATTGGGTACGCGCTCGGGAGCGTTGCTGCTCGTCGTGGCCGGCGCAACCCTCCTGCCGATGTTTAAACGTGTCCGTCTCTTGCTCGGTCGGATCACCCCGCTGGATCCCAATTCGACCGTCGACATCGCCGGTATCATCGTCGCCTTCTGGATCCTGGTGATCGCCGGTACGGCGCTCTTCACGATCGATCTCAGCGCGATCGCCGATCAAGTCCAGATCACCGTCGCCGATTCGCTCGTGAACGTCCTGGCCTATCCGGCGTTAGCCTTCAGCCTGGTCGGCATCTGGATCACGCGTACGCCGCGCGAAGCGGTGAAGCGATTGGGGCTCGAACGTTTGACCTTACGCCAGGTCGGTATCTCGCTCGCCCTGGTCGTGCCGTTATTCGTGCTCGCCGTCGGCCTCGATGCCGTTGGTCAACGGTTGCAGCCCGAACGTTACGCGGAGCTCGAAGCGATCCTCAAGACGATGTCGAGCGGCGTGACGAATCCGGCCATCGCGGTGATCCTGGGCTTCTGCGCCGGGATCGGCGAGGAGCTGCTGTTGCGCGGTGCCGTGCAGCCACGGCTCGGCATCGGCCTCACCGCGCTCCTCTTCGCGGTGCTCCATACCCAATACGGCTTCTCCTTCGCGATCGTCGGGATCCTGGTGGTGGGCATCATCCTCGGGTATCAGCGGAAGTACATGAACACGACCGCCTGTATCATCACGCATGGGGCGTATAACACGGTCGTCTTCTTGCTCTCGTACTTCGCCGGTATCGGGAACGGATCGTAGCGATGCGCCCCTTTGGTCCGCGCGGTCGCACGCCCTTGCCGACGCTGCGAGCGTTCGCCGCCCGATTCCGGCGCCCCAACCCCGCCACGCCGCTGGTTTTGACCTGCTACGGCAAGGCCGAATGTCCCCTTTGCGATAAGGCGAAAGTGCCGGTCGCTCGGCTCATCGCGGCGTCCGGTGGTACGATCGTGGCCGAGTGGATCGATATTTTGACCGATCCGGCGCTCCAAGCGAAATGGGGCGAGCGTATCCCGGTGATTTGTGCCGGGGACACGGTCCTTGCGGAGGGCAAGGTGAGCGAGCTCCGTTTACGCCGCGCGATCGAGGCTGTTCGGCAGGAGGGAGCGGGGGTCGATGGTTGAGCCGACGAAGCCCGCCCGCCGCGAACCGCCGAAACCCCTGCGGCGCCCCGCGACGACCGCGGCAACGCCTGGCGTACGCCGCGTCGCGCCGCAGGCGCGCTTGCAGGGCCAGGATCGCGCACGCCTCGTCTTCTCGATCCTCGGGCTGTTGGTGATCGCGTCGATGCTCTTCGGGCTCGTCGCGACCGGTTTCACGTTCGGCCTCGGGGGTGACCCGACGCCGGATAGCGGTTTGCGCGCGCCCGCTGGTTCGAGCATCGTCCCGACCTACGAGGCCCGCCTGCGCGAAAATCCGCAGGATAGCGGCACGATGATCGTCCTGGCAAACATCCTGCAAAATCAGGGCGACTATCCCGGCGCGATCGACTGGTACGAGAAAGCGGTCGCGCTCAGGCCGGATGACGTCGATCTGCGACTCGCCTTCGGCCAGGCGCTCTATGCGTTCGGCCAGCTGTTCGACGCCGAGGTGCAGTACAAAAAGGCGATCGAACTCGACGGCAAGAGCGCGAAGGCCGAATATTACCTAGCCGAACTCTACCAGCGTTGGACGCCACCGCGCCTCGCCGAAGCCCGCGAACATTTTCAGCGCACCAGCGATCTGGAGCCGGAAGGTTCGTGGGGGCGCGCAGCCCGCACGACGCTCGATCGGCTCAATGCCACACCGGTGCCCGCCACGGCGACGCCATGATGGGTGGGCCAGTGGGCCAGTGGGCCAGTGGGCCAGCAACTATGGCAGCTATTCGGGCAATTCGGCTACCCGTGCCTACGGTTTCGTTTATGCTCGTCAGGATGCAGCGATGAGTGGGCGTTCACTGCTGCATCTCATTCAGCGATATTATCCCTATATCGGGGGCTCCGAGGCGTACTTTGGTGTGTTGTCGGAGCGATTTGCGGCAGCAGGGGAGCGGGTCTCGGTGTACACGACCGACGCCTGGGATTTAGAACATTTCTGGGCGCGTGGCAAGCGGACGATCGATTGGGGCGACGCGGTGCGTGAGCACAAGGGCGTGCGCATTCGTCGGTTCACGGTGCGCCGACCGCCGCTCTGGCAACTCGGCTACCCGGTGACGCGGCGACTGATGACTCACCTCTCCGATCTACCGCTGCCGGGCGGTGAGGCAGCCTTACGTCGGGCCGGGCATTTCTCGCCCTGGGTTCCTGCACTGGAACGGGCGCTGCGCGATGACCGGGAACGGTTTGATCTGGTCCACAGCGCGAACATCGCCCTGGAATCGTTGATCGTCACCGCGGAAGACTATGCGCGTCGCCGCGATGTCCCGTTCGTCGTCACGCCGTTCGTCCATCTCGGTGAGGATGGCGATCGGCGGGTGTTGAAGTATTACTCGATGCGGCATCAGCTCGGCCTCCTGCGGCGCGCCGATGCGGTCGTGGCGCAGACGGCGCGCGAGTATCGGTTTCTGATCGAGCGCGGCGTGCCGGAGGCACGGCTGCATTTGGTCGGCGCGGGCGTCGATCCGGCCACCGTGACCGGCGGCGATGGGGCGGCGTTTCGGGAACGCCACGCGATCGCCGGGCCGATCGTGGCGATCATCGGGACGACGGCGCACGACAAGGGGACGCCGCACCTCGTGGAAGCGATGCGCGTCCTCTGGCAGCAGGGGCGCGAGGCAACCCTCGTGATCGCCGGTCCACCGATGGACCACTTCGTCCGGTATTTCGATGCCTTGCCAAGTGCCGATAAAGCCCGTTGTCGTTTCCTCGGCTTCATCAGCCCCGAAGAGAAGCGCGACCTACTGGCCGCGACCGATCTGTTCGCGATGCCGTCGCGCACCGACTCGTTCGGGATCACGTATCTCGAAGCGTGGTGCTCGGGGATCCCAGTGATCGGCGCCTGGGCCGGTGGTGTCCCCGACGTGATCGCCGATGGCGAGGATGGCCTGCTGGTTCCGTTCGGCGATCTCCCCGCGCTGACGAACGCCGTGCGAACCCTGCTCGATGATCGCGCCATGGCGAGAAGATTGGGCGAGCGAGGGCGGCAGAAGACCCTCGAACGGTTCACCTGGGATCACGTCTTCGCGGCCTTCGCGCGGATCTACGACACGCTCCTCGGCGCGAGCACGCCTGCACCGACACGAACGCCTGTGGTAGAGTCTGCTGCTGCGGAGCGAATGGATAGGGAGACTGCCGGATGAGCGGGGTTTGGAGTGCGTGGCGGATGCCGACAGCGGAGGTCGAGGCGACCGTGGCGGCGATCGAGCGGCGGGTGCGCGAGCGACAAGGCTTGCCCGCCGACGGCCCGGACGAAGCGCCCGCCGAGGCCCGTAGCGCCCTGACCGAAGCGATGGAGGCGGCCCATATCTCCGCCCACACGCCGATCCTCTGGGATCTGCCGGTCATCGGTCGCGGGATCGCGCTGACGAAGCGGGTCGTGCGGATTCTATTGCGCTGGTATATCAACCCGATCGTCGATCAGCAGAACGACTTCAATGCCGCCGTGGTACGCGCGCTCGGCGATCTCGCGGAGGAGAACGAGCGTCTGCGCGTGGCGCTCGAAGCGTTGCGTGCCGAGCAAGCAGCCGTGGGTGCAGGCGGCGGGGATCGGCAATGAACGGTAGTCGTGGCTTCGCCGCACCGCGTGATCTGCCGCTCGACGTCCCATCCCCGGTGCCTTCGTGAATATCGCGATCTGCGCTTCGCTGGTGCCATTCGTGCGCGGCGGGGCCGAGGTGCTGGTCGATGGCCTGGCCGAGGCGCTGGAGGCGCACGGTCATCGGGTGACGGTCGTCGCGCTGCCATTCAAGTGGTATCCGAAAGAGCAACTACTGCGCGGGGCGCTCGCGTGGCGGCTGATCGATCTCACCGAAGCCAATGGCGTGCCGATCGATCTGGTGATCTGCACCAAGTTCCCGACCTGGGCGGTGCGTCACCCGCGCAAGGTCGCCTGGATCATCCATCAGCACCGGCAGGCGTATGACTGGTATGGCACGCCCCTGAGCGACTTCGCCAACACTCCCGACGACCGTGAGATGCGGCGACGGATCATGGGGCTCGACGCGGCGGGGCTCGGCGAGTGCGTGAAACTCTTCGGGATCTCGCGGAATGTCACGGAGCGTCTGGCGCGGTTCAACAAGTTGGAGGCCACGCCGCTCTACCCGCCGATTCGCTTGCGCGGCCTTGCGCCACTCGCCGACGGCGTGCCTGATAACGGGACAATCCTCTCCGTGTCGCGCCTTGATGCGGCCAAACGGGTTGATCTGCTGATCGAGGCGCTGGCACGCACCGCCGCGCCCATTCGCGCGACGATCGTCGGCACCGGCCCGGACGAAGCGTCGTTGCGGCGCTTGGTGCGCGAACGGGGGCTGACCGAGCGGGTCACGCTGCTCGGTCGGTTGCCCGATGCGGCGGTGGTCGAGCAGTACAACGCCTGCCATGCGGTCTACTACGCGCCGGTCGATGAAGATTATGGCTACGCGACGATCGAGGCGTTCACCGCCGGGAAACCGGTGCTGACCGCGACCGACTCCGGGGCGACGCGCGAATTCGTGCGCGATGGCGTGACCGGCGCGGTTGTCCCGCCCGACCCCGCCGCGTTCGCCACCGTCCTCGACCGGTGGGATCGTGCGGACCAAGAAGTGCGCCGTCTTGGTCTTGCTGGCCGCGACACTATCGGGGCGATTACCTGGGAGCGGGTGGTCGTGGCGCTGACGGGTGAGCAGCGATGAGCGGTATCCCGCACAGGCCCCGCGTCGCCTATCTCACGCCGCTCAGTCCGGTTGGCTCGGGGATTTCTTACTACAGCGAGGATCTGCTGCCGACCCTGGCGCGGGCACTCGATCTGAGCGTCTTTGTCGATGGGTATATGCCGACGCTGGCCGCTCCACTGCGCGCGGCAGGGATCACGCTGCGCCAGGGCCGGGAGTTCGAGCGCGCCCTGCGTACCGCGCCATTCGACGCCACGATCTATCAGCTCGGCAATAGCCCGGCGCACGCGTATATGTACGACTGGGCCTTGCGCGAGCCGGGGATCGCGGTATTGCACGATGCGATGCTGCATCACCTGCGCCTGTGGATGGCGATCAATGGTGGTAGGGCGCGACGGCGCGAGTATACCGACGAACTGCGTGAGTTCTACGGCGCGGCGGGCGAGGCGCTGGCGCGTGAGGTGTTGCGCGGCAAAACGCCGACGGCCCTCTTCGACTATCCGCTGATCGAGCCGATCCTCGATAAGGCGAAGGCGGTCGTCGTGCATAACGCGGCGAGCGCCGAGCGGATCAGGGCGATGCGACCGGGCGGCGCGGTGCATGTCGTGCCGATGGGTGTCCCGCTGCCGACCTTGCCGCCGCGCGAGGCAGCACGGGCGCGACTTGGGATCACGCCTGAAGCGTTCGTCGTGCTCTCGCTCGGACACGCTAACCCGTATAAGCGGCTCGACGTCGCGTTGCGGGCGTTTCGTCGGCTGACGGCCGAGCAATCTGACGCGCTGTTCATCATCGCTGGCAGCGAGGCACCCAGCCTCGGCGCGACCCTCGATCGGCAGATCGGGTATCTGGGTCTTGGAGCGCGGGTACGCCGTCTGGGGTTCGTCGCGCCGGAGACGGTCGCTGATCTTCTCGCCGCCGCCGACTGTTGCGTCAATCTGCGCTATCCTTCGGCGGGTGAGACCTCGGCGAGCCTGCTGCGGATCATGGGAGCGGGCTTGCCCGTGCTGGTCAGCGATGCGGGCTCATTCCGTGAGTTGCCCGCCGGGAGCGCGATGGTCGTCCCGGTCGGCCCGATCGAGGAGCCGCTGCTCGCCGAATACCTAATCGCCTTGGCGCGCGATGGGTCGTTGCGTGCGGGGTTGGGGGAGACGGCGCGCGAGTTCGTCGCGGCTGAACACAGCCTGGAGCGCTCGGCCCTGGGCTACCTCGACGCGCTTGCCGTCGTGACAGGCCGACCCATCGCATTGCCTCCCGCGGCGTTAACGCGGACTGTGGACGTGGGGAGGGCAGACAAGGGGCGGCGTCTGGTAGTATCGGGTGAGCACAACCAGCCTATCCCTTTCGACGTTCCACCCGACGAGGGCCTCGACGACGATCCGGTGCTCGATGCGGTGGTTAAGGCGTTGACCGATCTCCGTCTGGCGGGACACGAGCCGACTGTGCGCTCGGTGGCGGGGGATCTTGTGGCGCTCGGCCTGACCGGCGAGGCCGCGCGGCCTCGCCGGTCAGGCAATTGGCGCGCACGTTGGAGATTGGCATGGCGACGATGAGCGAGACATTGGCCCCGATCGAGGCAATCCGGACGCCATATCGCCTGAGTGTCGTGATCCCGGCCTATAACGAGGCCGCCTCGATCGAACGGGTGCTCACTAAGGTTGGCGCGCAGTTGCCCGATGCCGAGTTAATCGTCGTCGATGATGCCTCGCGGGATGAGACCGTGGCGCTCGCCACGCGCGCGGGTGCCACGGTTGTCCGTCAGCCGTATAACAAGGGGAACGGCGCGGCGGTGAAGGCCGGTATCCGTGCGGCGACCGGTGAGGTCGTCTTGTTGCTCGATGCCGACGGTCAGCACGACCCGGCCGATCTGCCCCGCGTTCTCGCGCCGCTCGTTCAGTATGACTTGGTGGTCGCCGCCCGCACGCGGGCTTCCAACGCGAGTTGGACCCGTGGCGTGGGGAACGCGATGCTCAATCGCCTTGCTACCTACCTAACCGGGATGCAGGTGGACGATCTCACTTCAGGCTTCCGCGCGATGAGGCGCGACAAGATCATGGAGTTTATTCACCTGCTTCCGAACCGGTATTCCTATCCGACGACGAGCACGATGGCGTTCATCAAGGCCGGTTACAGCGTGAAGTTCGTCCCGATCGCGGCGCAGCAGCGCGAGGGTGGGGCGAGCGGCCAGAAGTTACTGAGGAATGGCGTCATATTTGTTACCATTATCCTGCGGATGATGACCCTCTTCAGCCCATTGAAGATCTTCAGCCCGATCAGCGTCGTGTTGTTCTTGATCGGTGCCGCCTACGGCGTATATACGATTGTCACGGAAGTCCATATCACGAATACGACCGTGCTGTTAGTGGTGATGGCGTTGATGATCTTCTTGCAAGGGTTAATCTCCGAGCAGATCGCCGCGTATCGTTTCGAGCGCCGCGATTAACCGTTCTGCGCCGCCGGGCAGCATAGTGAGCGAGAATAGGTGACAACTACGAAAACGTCGTCCCGGTCCACGAATACACCCGCGCCGCCCTCCGGCATGGCGGCGGTCATCTCCTTGGCAAAAAGCTGGGGGCCACGGATCCTCGGTATCCTCTTGTTTCTCTTCGTGTTGAATAGGGTGGGGGTAGAGCGGATTTGGACCGCCCTGCGCGGTGCGGACCCGTGGCCGTTGATTCCTTCGTTTCTGGCGACGGTTCCCTTCATCGCGGTGAAGGGGTGGCGCTGGGCCGGGTTGGCCGCCGGGCTCGGCACGCCGGTGCTCAGCCGTTTGGAGTCCTTTCGTTTGTACTCGATCGGGTTGTGGTGGGGGCAGGCCACACCGGGGCAGGCGGGCGACTTCGTCAAGGCGTGGTATCTGCGGCGGCGCGGCGCGGAATTGGCCCCGGCGCTGACGAGCTGCATCCTCGACCGCCTTTTCGACTTCGTCGCGTTGTTCGGCCTCGGTGCGCTCGCGCTGGTCGCCTATGCCGACGGCGGCGGCAGCACGATCCTCGTGGTCGTGGCGCTGGGGATAGTCTGCGCGGCGATCGCCGCCGTCGTGACCGAGCGTTGGCGTACCCCCTTGCTCAATATCCTCGCGCGCTTCACGCCGCGACCGCTCCGCGAGCGGCTGGCCGCGATCCCGCTGCTGCGGTCGCTGGCGGAACTGCAACTCGATGCGCGTCACCTCTTGCCGGCTCTTGGTTGGACGATCGCTTCCTGGGTCGTTAGCGTGGGGCGGGTCTGGCTTTGCTTCATCGCAGTCGGGGTCCATCTCCCCTTCGCCGACTTCATGATCCTGACCCTGCTCCAAACCCTCGCCGCATTGATCTCGATCGGCGGAATCGGCACGCGAGACGCGGTGTTGCTGCTCTTCCTGCGACAGTACGGCTACGACGATGGGCAGGCGGTGGCAATCTCGTTCCTGATCCTGGGCTTAAATCTCGCCAACATCCTCCCCGGCTTCCTCTTCTGGTTCCGCGATCCGGTGCCTCGTGGCGATCCGAGCGCCGAAGAGGCGTCAACCCCGACAGGCCCGACACTCGCGCCCGCCGGTGAGCGATGAGCGCGACGGCTGGGCGTGTCGGCGGCGCCGATCCGGCACCATCACGACAATGGTGGCAAGCCGAACGGCTCGGGCTGATCGGTGATTGGGTCGGGATACTGCTGTTAGTGGCGGTGATCCTGGCGGCGGGCTGGATTCGTGCGGCGACGATCTGGCCGCAAAGTGTCGGGTTGGACGAGGCACCCTACGATGATGAGGGCGTCTACGCCCTATCGGCGCAGCTGCTGGCCGAGGGCCGCCAGCCGTACCGCGATTTCTTCTTCGCCCACCCGCCCCTCGGCCCGATCCTCTTCGCCCCGGCGACCGAATACCGCTTCACCAATTGGGGTAGCCCGACGACCTTCATCCTCCTGCGCTACGCCGCCTTGGTGTATAGCGCCCTGACCGCCGGATTGGCCTTCCTGATCGGTTGGCGCCTCTGGGGGCTGGTCGGCGGCGCGGTCTCCGGGGCCTTGCTGGCGATCGATCCGCAGTCGGTCGCTTGGACCGGTCGCCATGTGATGCTCGAAAGCCCGACCATCTTCCTGATGGCGCTCGCGGTCCTGGCCTATGTCCTCGCGCGCGAGTTGCTTTCGCCGCCCCCGGCCTTGCTGATCCTGGCGGGATTTTTCGCCGCCGCCGCCGGGGGCGTCAAGATGCAGGGGTTGCTCGTGCTGGCGGCGATGGTCATCGATCTGTCGTTACGCAGGCGAATTGTGTCGCTACTGAGCCTGCTGCTCGGTGCCTTCCTGCTCTGGATCCCGCTGTGGGGCTACCTGTTCTGGCTCCGCGACGCCGACCCGCTCGGGCAATTCATCTGGATGCAACTATTGCGTCCGGGGGATGGCCTGCGGGGTCTCGCGGATCGGCTACGGCAAATCTTGAGCGATACGCCGTTGCTGCTGGTCTGTGGTCTGCTGGGCCTGGTATCCCTGCCGGGGTTGCGCGCCCGTCGCGGCACGCGCGTGCGTCGGCCCCGCCGCGGCCAGACGATGACCACGCTCGAACTGCAACGCTTGCCCACGTTCGAAGAAGGGAAAGATCGCGCTCCAGAGCGCCCGGCACCGGTCGCCCACTCGCGGCTGACGGCGATC
>DATCMP010000759.1:0-4040 GCA_036563365.1 Thermomicrobiales bacterium | reverse complement strand
CGTGAGTCGTGAGATCACGTTTCGTGAGCGATATTCGACCGTCAACGTGATCTCACGACTCACGACCCACGACTATCTAGGAGGTGACATGCAGGTAGTGCAGCAAGGGTGGGAGCTTCTCGCCGAACGACGCGGTGGCACCGTCACGGCGCTGGCTGCGGCGCAAGACGCCGGGGGGAACACGCTCCTCTTCGCGGCAACAGCGGTCGGGATTCGGCGCTCGGCCGACGGCGGGCGCACCTGGGAGGCGCAGGATGCCGGGGCCAGCGCGCCGTTCGTGACGGCGCTCGCCCCTTCGCTCGACTTCGCCAATGACCAGACGCTCTTCATCGGGACGGCAGACGGTTGCTATCGCTCGACCGATGCCGGGCGCAACTGGCAGATCGTGTTGACCGGCGGGCGGATGTTCGCGCTAGCTGCCGTGCCGGGCAACAATCCGGGCGGGACGCTGTTCGTCGGTACCGAACTCGATGGGATCATCCGCACCGATGACGACGGCCACAACTGGGACAATGCCAATCCGGGCCTGCTGGATCTGACGATCCTGGCGCTGGCCTTTTCCCCGCGCTTCGCCAAGGATGGCACCGGTTTCGCGGCGACGGCGGCAGGACTCTACCGCACCCGCAATGGCGGCAAATCGTGGCGGCAGGTCGACCTGCCGATCGAAGACCCCGCCGTGCAATGCCTGGCGATCTCGCCCGATTTTCAGAACGATAAGATCGTCTTCGCGGGGACCGAAACCGATGGCCTGCTGCGCTCGGAAGATGCCGGTGCGACCTGGGATACCGTCGAGTCGCTGGAAGGACGCAGCATTTCCGCGATCGCCTTCTCGCAGGATGGCGGCATGATCGCGGCGGCGACGAACGAAGGGGTCGTCATCTCCGAGGACAGCGGCGAGACGTGGCGCACGACCGGTGAGGAGCTTGGGTTCGTGCTGAGCCTCGCGTTCGTGCCTGATGGTGACGGCGAGACGATCGTCGCGGGTCTCGTGCGGCGGGGGATTGCGCGTTCGCAAGACGATGGCGCAACCTGGGAGATCGCCGACGAAGGGCTCAGCGCGATCCCCACGCTGGCCCTGGCCGTCTCGCCCGCGTTCGACGAGGATCAGGCGGTCTTTTCCGCCGGACTGGATGACGGGATCACGATCTCGCGCGATGGCGGCTTGACCTGGGCTTCGGCCTTGCCGGAGGGCGGCGATGCCTCCGCGTATGGAATCGCAATCTCGCCGCACTACGCACAAGATCGGACGGTCTTCGCGGCGCTCGGTTCAGGGCTGTTCCGCAGCCGCGACGGTGCCGAAACGTGGGAGCAGATCGGTGCCGATACCCTGCCGGAAGCGGTGGGCGCGGTTGTGACCGGTCCGGCGATCTCCGGCAAATCAACCCTGGTCCTGGCGGTAACACTCGGCGGCAAACTCTTCGCCAGCGAGGATAATGGCGACACCTGGCGGCAACTCGGCAGTGAATTTGGCGGTGGCGCGGTCGTGGCCCTGGCTGTCTCGCCCGGTTATGCCAAAGATGACACGTTGTTTGTCGGGACACGACAGCCCTACCCCGATGGTTCCGGCAACAATCTGCTGATCTTGTGGCGCTCGACCGATCGCGGCATCCACTGGCATCATTGGCTGGAAGAGATCGGGCGTTCGGCGTTGCCGCTGACCGTGCCACCAGGTTATTTAGGTGACGGTGCCCTCTATGTGGGGCTCGATGGTCAGGTGGCGAAGCCGATCCGCAATACCTGGCGGCGTGGTGGCGGCGAACGGCTGCCGGTGTGGAGTGGTACCGCACTCCAGGACAGCGAAGGGAAGCCGGTGGCGATCACCGCCCTGGTGTCATCACCCCAGTACCGCCAGGACAATACCGTCTTCGCGGCGACGAGCGGCGGGGTCTACGTCTCGCGCGACAGCGGGCGCTCCTTCGCGTTGTGGAGCGGCGGGATGGGCGCGGCACCGGTCGTGGCGCTGGCGCTGACGCCTCGGGGGAAGAACGGCCAGTGGCTCTATGCCCTCGGCCTCGGTGGTGGCGTCTGGCGGCGGCAGCTCGATTAGTCGGTATGTCGCTGGCGTGGCGGGGCAATGTATATCGCCCTTGCAACGTTTGGGCCAACGGGAAAGGCGAGCCCTTCAATGACAAACAGTGGGGCGACGCGGCAAGTAGCGCGTCGCCCCGTTCCTTACTCACGTCGGGCGTTAGTCCGCCGTGCCGCTGCTCATTCGCTGTCGCGCCTGAGCCACGGATACGCCTTGCTCCCTGGCCGATTTCTCCTGCTGCTCCTGTCCCTGCTTGATTGAAAGGAGATCGAAGAGTGCAGCGAAGGCCACACCGCCGAGCGCCGCCGCCCAGACTGCCGGGGAGCGGCCCAATCCCATCGCCACGGCCACTGCGGGGTTGAGCACGCCCCCCGTGAGGAGTAAACCCGCCCCTAGTGCCGCGCCGATCGCCACCCCGCCGCCGGCCTTCGGCACCCATTTGTCCGAGACGGCTACCACCGTCAGGACCAACAGGCCCGCCCCGACGAATTCGCCGACCGGGCGACCGGCCCTCGCAGCGCCGATTTCACCGATCGCCGGGGCGATCTTCGCGGCCAACAGCGCGCCGATACATTGTGCCAGGAGGTAAAAAACGCCCTTCACCGGTGACAGTCGCCGGGCCGCCAGCAGTCCGACCGTTACCGCCGGATTGAGATGCGCCCCCGAAATTGGCCCCAGTCCGTAGACCAGCGCCGTCAGGATCAACGCTACGGCATATGGCGTCCCCGCGAGCAGTGCAGCCAAGGTTAGTAACCCCGTACCGACCATCTCCGCTAACAGCGCCTGATACGTTTCCGCCTTCCGCAGATCCTTGAAGAAACCGCCCATCACACTCTCCGCTACTATGACTGTACAGAACATCCGTCCTGTACGTACAATGCAAGGGCTGTGCCAGCAGCGTTGGAGATGGGCAGGATTATGCGGTACGGGAGCGGTCGCCTTCATTGACAAGCCTCTGTGCAGCGGGGAACGCAACTCGCTACCGGGGGCATCATGCCGTCCCGTAATGGGTCGCATCAGTCACGTTCGCTTAAACGTCATCCCGCTTGCTCAGCGAAAGTCAATTTCAGTCAGGTGTTGCACACTTTGCCCGATCTGTAGGTAACCGCGTTTCTCACCTACCCCATCACCGGACCAATTTGCTGTCAGAGTAGCTTGGCGATCGACTCGGTCGCTTTCAGGCCGGAGCCGGTGAGCAGGACGACCGGGGGGACCGTTGGCGGCGCGTCGGTACGATCCAGGAAGGCGCGACAGGCGGCGGCGGCGATGGCACAGGTTGGCTCGACGTACAACCCTTGCCCCCAGAGTTCGCGTAGCGCGGCGATCAATTGCTCCTCGCTGATCGCCTCTGCCCAGCCATCGGACTCACGGAGCGCGGCGAGGATCTGCGCCGTTCGCGCGGGCGCGCCGATGCGGGTGCCTTCGGCCAGCGTGGTGCCGGGGGTGACGACCATCGGCTCGCCGCGCTCGTATGCGCCGACGATCGGGGCGCAGGTCGCCGGTTGCGCGGCGACGAGGCGCGGCAACGCCCCGACCGCCGAGAAGCCACGCCACGCGCCGACGAAGGCGCTGCCGCCGCCGGTGGGGATAAAAGCGAGGCTTGGCACCTGCCCGCCAAGTTGCTCCCAAACTTCGAGCGCCCAGGTCTTGACCCCTTCGACAAAGACCGGGTGCCAGTTATGGCTGGCGTAGAACGCCCCGGCATCGGTGGCGGCGGCATCTTGTGCCGCCCGCGCGACCGCCTCGCGATCCCCCTCGATCAGCCTGACGGTCGCTCCAAAAGCGCGGGACTGTACGAGCTTACCGGGGGAGGTCGTGGCGGGGGCGTAGACGGTGCAATCGAGCGCGGCGGCGGCGCTGTATCCCGCCATCGCCGCCGCTGCGTTGCCAGAGGAATCGACGATCACCCGCGTGAGGCCGAGCCGCCGCAGGTGCGCGACGAGGACCGCCGCACCGCGATCCTTAAACGAGCCGGTGGGGAGCAGTGCATCGTGTTTGAACCAGACGGGAT
>DATCMP010000757.1:0-3008 GCA_036563365.1 Thermomicrobiales bacterium | reverse complement strand
GATCGCGACTATGCGCCGGAATTCTGGCGACAGGTGGCGGCGGCGTACCGGGATGACAGCGCTATCCTCTTCGATCTCTACAATGAGCCGTACCCCGACTTCAACCGCGACACCGAAGAAGCGTGGCGTTGCTGGCGCGATGGCGGCACCTGTCGCGGCTTCAACTACACCGCCGCCGGGATGCAGGAACTGGTCGATGCGGTGCGCGGAACCGGAGCGCGCAACGTCATCCTGCTCGGCGGCGTGCAGTATGCCAACGGCTTCTCGCGCTTCCGCGCCTACGCCCCGCGCGACCCGGCCAATAACCTCGCCGCCTCCTGGCATTCCTACAACTTCATGCACTGGGCCGACGAGACGACCTGGGACGCCCAGATCGGGATCCCCACCGCCGGGGTGCCACTCGTCGCCGGGGAGATCGGCCAGGACGATTGCAAGACGGCGTTCCTGGAGCGCACGCTGCGCTGGCTCGACATCCGCGGGGCGAGCTACCTCGGCTGGTCCTGGAACACCTGGGCGCGCTGCGATGGCCCGGTCCTGATCGATGACTACAACGGCACCCCCTCCTCGATGGGCAGAGGCTTCTACGATCATCTGGCGCGACTCGGCCCGGCACCGCTCGCGCCGCGCCCCGGCGAAGCGGGCGGCGACAAGCCCGGCAGGGTCGATCCCTCCGCGCCGGTCGCGCCCCCCGACCCGACCAGCGCCCTGGTCCTCTACGACGATGTCGTCCCGGCACCGTTCTGGGTCACGCCGGTCGGGGCGAACGCCACCGATCCCTGCGACGGGCAGACCCGCAGTACCGGGCGTTGCGCCTACGCCCTCTCCCTCAGTTCCTGGGGCGGACTCAGCATCGGGCGCGAGGGCGGCTTCTCAACGGCGGGGTACGACCGCTTCGAGTGGTCGCTGAATACCCACTGGCAATCGCTGGCGAACTTCTCGCTCGCGCTGACGACGCGCGATGGCGGCGAGACGATGCGCACGGTGCCGCTCGATCGGGCGACGATCGTGGCCGATCTCGGCAACGGTTGGGTACGCCTCGCCGTGCCGGTGGTCGACCTCAACCCCAACAGCCTGCCGATCGGTTCACTCGTCTTCCGCAACGCCAGCGGCAAAGACCTCGGCACGATTCACCTCGACGACCTCCGCTTTGTCCCAGAAAGCGCCAACACTATCGGCATCGGCACCGCCCTCACCGCCGGGGCGCAGGCGATCATCACCGAGCGACCGACAGCGGCGCGCTGACATCCCTCCTGCGACTTTGCCTCGAAATAGGTGATCGCATCTGCGCTCTAACAGTCAGATATGGTGAAGCAACGAGACGGTACGGGCGTGAATAGGGGGGGTTGTTCGACGCAGATTCCGTATGCCGTACATTCGCTATGAGTTGTATCAAAAGTGTGTGTCGCGTGCATCAGGCAACGGACCAAGTTTACGGTTAATGTCGTCAAGCTTCCGCGCAAGCTCGTCAATATCACCTCCTGAAGATCAGCCCACATCCGTTCCATGTCGATCCCCTCATAGGCGTGTGCATAGAAGTTTCGCAAGCCCGCAATAGCCCGCCACGGCACCTCGGGGTGACGAGCCTGGACCACATCTGAGACCTTCCCGATCACATCCGCGAGTTGATACATGTTCCAGCAGAGCGGATCGATCATGTCCGCGTTATCGAAGAGCGCAACTTTCCCAACCGTGATCAATTGCTCGATGCGAGCGATGCATTGCAGAGCATAGAGGATATGATCACGGTCGCGCTCGGGATGTTTGTTCGTCATAGGGTGATGAGGTCGCGTGCAATTCCTTGGCGCAGTCTTCCGCTCATTTTCGGCGAGTTGAGGGTGATCTGCACAGTGTGCCCGAGGAATGCTTCGAGGGCAACGACCAGACCACCGGGAAAGAAGGGCGGAGTGACGTCGGCAGGCGTAACAAGGAAGTCGACGTCGCTCGTCTCATCAGCCTCATCGCGGGCGACAGAGCCGAAAAGCCGAATATCTGATGCCCCATGTGCATGTGCTATGCGGACGATCTCCTCGCGTTGCGCCAAGATGTCACGCCTAGTGAGTGCTGCCATACATCCTCTCCGCTCACTTTCCATAGTATACTGGAGATCAGAGCATACTCCCACGTCGAGGGAGATTGGGTGGGCATCAACAGTTTACTGAAAAGCAGATACGCTCCCATTACTGTCGTCAGCGACTGTACCAATAATTACGCACGCAGGAACGCCTCAACCGCCGCCGTGAACGCCTCCTCACGTTCGACGTGGATGAGATGGCCGGTGCCGGGGAACTCGACCACCTGGGCATCGGGGCGAGCGGCGAGGAGTTCGTCGCGCCCGCGTTCATTCAGCGCGCCGCCGTACTGCGGATCGGCCCGGAGGATCAGCGTCGGTTGCGCGTAGCGGGCGAGGATAGCGGGGATGTCGAGCGAGATGCCGCTGTCACGCAGAGCGCGGAAGGGGCCATCGGCGGTGTTGATCAGCGCCCGGGCGCTCAACTCGTTGGTGGCACGATCGCGGGTCGGGTAGAGATCGGACAGTTCCTCCACCACCTCCTCGAACGGCAGTTGCTTGATCTCCAGCAGCGTGCCAAGCCAGGCGGCGCGACCACGCGGATCGGCATCGGGGCTGTACGGCGGGTCTTCGAGGATCAGCCGCGCGACACGTTCCGGCTGGTCGGCCACGAGTTGCGTCGCGACGAGCGCGCCAAGCGAGAAGCCCAGCAAGACAAACTGCTCGTGGCCGAGTTGGTCGAGAACATCGTGTACATCGGCGGCGTAGTCACCGAGCGCATAGCCATCGGCGGGCTTATCGCTATCCCCGTGCCCTCGCAAGTCGAGGGTATAGATCGTCCGCTCGGCGGCAAGGCGCATCGCCAGGCGCTCGAAGATCCGCCAGGTGTCCCAGATCCCGTGGAGCATGACCACCGGGGGTCGCCCGGCGGGGCCGCCCCAGGCGACGGTATGGATCGCGACCGCCGCAGCCGAGTTTCGCGTCGTATACGACGTATGGA
>DATCMP010000745.1:0-26692 GCA_036563365.1 Thermomicrobiales bacterium | reverse complement strand
GCGTAACTTTCTCCCGCTCATCCTTGGGTATTACGAGCGTTTCAGCGGTTACGGCTTCTGGGTGGCGGTCGAAAAAGTCACCGGCGCTTTCCTGGGCTGGTTCAGTTTTCGCCCGCGTGACGAGGCCCATCCCGAAGTGGTTGAACTCGGCTATCGCCTGAACCAAGCCGCTTGGGGGCAGGGCTATGCCACGGAAGGCGCACGCGCGTTGGTCGGTCACGGGTTCACCGTGCTGGGTGTGGCGCGTGTCTACGCCACCACATACGAGGACAATCTCGCCTCGCGGAGGGTCATGGAAAAAGTGGGGATGACGCTCGTGCGCGCCTATCGCCTGACACCGACAGACCTAGCGGCGCATGACTCGTTCCATAATCCCTCCGATGAGGTCTGGGATGGTGACGACGTCGAATACCTGCTGACGAGGGTAGCTTGGGAACGGCAAAATGCGGCGGTCTGACGGAGGAACTTCAGCCGACGAGAACACGGAGATGAGGAGAGAAACAAGAAGGAAGATCCGCGGGGCCAGAAAAGCGTCGGGTTGGTAACGATAGTTGAACGTTTTCCCCGTAGCCGCACGGTATTGAGGTAAATCAAGGAGTGGACCGGCGGTTGCTTACAGCCGCGTGGCGTGCATAATTACGCGGTGTGTGAGGCCCTTGCTCGGTGCGTGCGGATAAACGTTGCTGATCGGTTGGCCGACAGCGGTTGGAGGAATATGTACGCTAAGTTGCTGCGCTTCGACGTGGGTTTCGGTCGGCCCCACGCCGCCGAGCAGATCGCGACGGAGACCCAAAAGGTGATGTCACGCTGGTCTGGCTTCGCTTCGATGGAGTTGCTGGCCGACTACCTGGGTGGTCGTTACACGATGATCTCCTATTGGCACGATGATCGGCAGTATTACGACTTCAGCCATTCCGCCGATGCGCGCGAACTCGAAGGGATTGTCGGGGCGCTGATGAGCGGCGTGCCGTACACCGGCTTCTATCAGGTCTACCTCCCCGCATAGTGCTGCCGTCGCCGTTGCTGTCGTCCATGAAGTAGAACAACAGAACAGCTTTGAGCGGTGGGTCAAGAACACTTGGCCCACCGCTGCCCCTGTCGCATCGATCCTCTCCACCGCCCCGTGGCATATTTTGTGCAGAAGAAGTCGGCAAGTAGAGGCCATCTGATTACTGTTCAGGCTGGGGCTTTTCCCCGGTCGCGCCTCGGCGGGAGTGTGCAGATGTCTCATTCGCTCGTTCTCTGGTTTGGATGCAGCGCGGTCGTACTTGTCGGCATCCTCTTCTTGAATTGGCGGTCGTTGCGTCGCATCCAACATGCGACCGATGCCGAGTCGTTGCACCTCGCCGAACGTTTCCGCGTGCTGTCGCACTATGCGAAGCTCCGCGATGGCCGCTCCTACGATCCGGCCCGTTATCCGGAAGCGAACTATCCCTCCGAGCCGTCGCCGCAACGTCGCGGCTAAGAAACAGGCCCGCAGCTACAAGTTGACGGCGAGTGTCATACAAGAAGGGGCAGGGCGCGATATGCGCCCTGCCCCCCCGTCATCTACGAGGTTAATCCGCCGCGCCGAGTGGTGCGTACGCCAGCAGCGCATCCGTCAGCGGTGCCCTCGCCGTATCATCGCGCTCGTCGTTGCCAACCTGTGGAGCGCCGATGCTGGCATGAACGACCGCGTCACAGTACCGGCAACGCACACCGCGCGACGGATCAAGGCTCGCCAGCACGAACCGTCGTTCGGCGGAACCCGGCTCGCGATTGGTGATGCAGCCCGCATTGGCGCAGCTCAGTCCGGCGGCGGAAAACTCCGTCGTGGCACGGGTGTCGTTGGGGGTACTGCCTTGGCCCGCTGCCGCGCCGTGTCGCCCGCCCCAGCCGCTCGCCCACTCTTCTTCGGCGATTCCGAGGATGAGGGCGATCGTCGCCATCCGTACCGGCACGCCGTGGGCAGCCTGCCGGAAGTAGGCGCTGCGCGTCTCGTTATCGAGTTCCGGGTCGAGCTCCCCGGCGCGGGGGAGTGGGTGCATCAGCACGGTGTAATCGGGGACCCCCCAACGCTGGAGGATCGCCTTATCGATACGGGGGTAGTCGCGCGTCCCCGCCGCGCTGCCACTGAAGCGCTCCTTCTGGACGCGCGTCAGGTAGAGGGCGTCGGCGGCGGGCATCGGTGTGCCATCGTTCGGATCCCACCACTCCGGCTCGACCCCATAGACGGTGCGAAGTTCCTCCAGGACATAGGCGGGCGGGGCGAGTGCGGGGTCGGCGGGCGCGAAGATGATCCGGCCGCCGAAGAGGGCCAGGCCATACGCGAGGGAGTGGACGGTGCGCCCGTATTTGAGATCGCCATAGAGGGTGACGGTCAACCCCTCGATCTTGCCGCACTCCTGCCCCAGTGTATAGAGATCGCAGAGGGTCTGCGTCGGGTGCTCGTGCGCGCCGTCGCCGCCGTTGATCACCGGCACCCCAGCCGCATCGGCCGCGACGCGCGCCGCACCCTCCGCCGGATGGCGCAGGACGATCACGTCGGCGTAGGCGCTGACGATCCGGGCGGTATCGGAGAGGGTTTCGCCTTTCGACGCGGATGATTGCGCGCCATCGGCGACGGTGAGGACCGCGCCGCCGAGCCGGTTCATCGCCGATTCGAACGAGAGTCGGGTCCGGGTACTTGGCTCAAAAAAAAGGGTCGCTAGCTGCAAGCCGCGACCGAGATGGGTTTGTCCTCGTGGTTGCGCCGCGAATCGTTCG
Source organism: Thermomicrobiales bacterium (assembly GCA_036563365.1). Classification (GTDB taxonomy): domain Bacteria; phylum Chloroflexota; class Chloroflexia; order Thermomicrobiales; family CADCWN01; genus CADCWN01. Next base: position 23,947 of record DATCMP010000745.1, on the reverse strand, counting down.
GCACACCGGAAGATCAATTCGATCTCCGCCCGGCTTAAGTCGCCGATACTGACGATACTTCTGCCCTTCAGCGTCACGCCCGACCTCCCGCCTGTCCTTGTCACCCGCGCCACATAAATTCCCGAGAGTGTACCTGTCCGTACGTACATAAGTCAAGCGCTGTGAAGGGAGGCACTTCACCGCAGAGGCGCAGAGGCGCAGAGGGCCACAGAGACAGTGATGGGGACGAGGGGACGAGATTGAACCACAGAGTACACAGAGTACACAGAGACGAGAGGAGAGGGAGCGAACTAACGCAGAGGCGTAGGGGAAGGCGCGCCGCAGAGACAAGAACGAGAAGAATATATCGCCCCCTCTGCGACGCGCTCTCTTGCTCCGCGTTTCTGCGCTCCCCCGCCCCCACCTGCCCTAAATCGTGATCCCGAAGAGCGGCAGGCGCAGGAAGTAGAGCAGGAAGGCCGCCGAGACCACGTACAGCGCCGGGTGAATCTCGCGCGCCTCGCCTTTGACGAGGCGAATGACCGTGTAGAGGAGGAAGCCCGCGCCGATCCCATTCGTGATGTTGTAGGTGAGGGGCATCAGGATGATCGTCGCCAGTGCGGGCAGGCCAATGGCGAGATTGGCGAAGTCAATCCCGCCGGTCACGACCGTTGTCCCGTCTTCCGCGACGGTCTCGCGCCCTGCTAGCACGCCGGTCATCAGGAAGCCGACGAGGATCAGGGCGGGGGCGGTCGCCTGCGTCGGGACGGCACCGACGATCGGCCAGAACGGCATCGCCAGTAAGAAGAGCAGGCCGGTGACGACCGCCGTCAGCCCGGTGCGCCCACCGACACCCACACCCGCCGCGGACTCAATATACGTCGTCGCCGAGGAGGTGCCGCTAAGCCCGCCAGCCACCGCCGCGAGCGAATCGACGAGCAATGGCTTCTGCGCGTCGGGGAGTTCGCCTTTGGCGGTGAGGTAGCCCGCCTGACCGCCGACCCCGACGAGGGTGCCGAGTGTATCGAAGAAGTCGGCCAAGAGGATCGCGAAGACGATCAGGACCGCGCTGAGCGCGCCGAGCTTGCCGAAAAAGCCGAACGAGACCATCCCGAGGGTCGAGAAGTCGGGCGTGGCGAAGATCCTGGTCGGCAACTCGGCGATCCCGTTGTCGATGAACTGGCCGGGATTGGCGGTGTCGGGGACGAGCCAGAGACGATTGCCATTCGCCGCGTTGGCGATGATCGCGAAGGCGGTCGTGCCAAGTACCCCCCAGAGGAGCGCGCCGCGTACCCCGCGCGCCATCAGCACGACGGTGAAGAGCAAGCCGAGCACCGCGACCAGGAGCGGCCAGCCAATCAGCGGGGCCATCTCCAGCGGCGTCCCCTGGCCCTGCCGCACGATCCCGGCATCGACCAACCCAATGAAGAGGATGAACAGGCCGATGCCGACCGAGATCGCTTTCTTGAGATCCTCGGGGATTGCGTCCATCACGATTCGCCGCAGACCGACGAGGACGAGGATGGTGATCACCAACCCTTCGATCACGATCACGCCCATCGCCTCGGCATAGGTTAGTTTCTGGGCACCGACAAGCTGGAAGGCGACAATCGCGTTGATCCCCAGACCGGGGGCGATGGCGAAGGCGCGATTGGTGAAGAGGCCCATGAACAGGGTCATGATCCCGGCGACGAGACAGGTGGCGGTCGTGATCCCGGCGCGCGAGGCGTCCTGCTGCGTGGTCGTTAGAATCGTGGGGTTAACGAAGATGATGTAACCCATCACCATGAAGGTCGTCAGCCCGGCCATCACTTCCGTGCCGACTGTCGTCCCCCAGGTACGCAGCTTGAAGAACCGTTCGAGGAAATTCTCCGCCCCACTTTGTTCCAGCCCTCGCGCCTGCCCCGCCACGATCACCTCCTCCGCACCTAAGGTTGCACCCCACGCCATGAGGGTAAGGTGTTTGTACACTATCTGATTTGCGGGCAGAGGGCAAGTCTTTTTGGGGGACAAATATCGGCAGATGATGCCGATGACGGTGTAGCCGGGATAGCTTTTGCTCTCTGCGGCAATAGCCAGTAATCATGGTGCGCTGGCAATCGCTTGCCGCGCAAACAGTCCCGGTCGGTATCAGCAAGATGATACCGACCGGGGCCGTTATTGGGGTTTACGCTGAGGTTCGGTGAGCTGACCCCTCCCCGCCGCCCGCGGGCGGCGATCCTCGCCTGAAGAGGGAGGGTTGGACGAGAGCCAGAAGACCACGCATCGACTAACCCCCTCGCCTCGGATGGGGCGAGGGGATGGCGAGCGGCCATTGCCCTGACTTGCAGCAGGATAAATCTGGTTCATCCGGCTGCGAGTCGAGGGAGGGCCATCCTCTCAACCGCTACACCGCAGGCTGATCCGTCAGCCCCTCCCCGGTGACGATTGCATGGACATAGTCCTCGACGTAATGGCGCTCATCGACGCCATCGAGCAGCATACTCTCCATCACCTCGACCATCTCGGGCGCGGCATCGTTCAGTTCGAGGATAACCGGGCGGGTGTTGCGTGAGTTGGCGCTCGGATCGACGACGAACTCGTAGAGCGCGTCGGTCAGTACGGTTTCATCGACGTTGAGGCGGAAAAAGCGGGACATTGTGGGCTCCTTGTGTGAACGTCTCGGTGTCTCTCCCAAGTATAGCCTGCCAATATCCGTGCCACAGATTTGCGGTCGAACGAAACATTCTCCGCGTTTCGGGCGTTGCGAGAATGGGTGTATGCTATACTTCTAGCGGTAACGTTGCCCTCGTCTGCCCTCGCAGCGGTCGATGATGGGCCTGTTGAAACGAGTGAATATCATGCCTAGCGGCCTCCTCAACTCCCTGTGGATCGTCCCCATCCTTGGTATCCTGATCCTGGTCCACGAAATCGGTCACTTCGTCGCGGCGCGACTCGTCGGTATCCGCGTCGAAGAATTCGGCATGGGTTTGCCCCCGCGCCTGTGGGGCTACAAGGCGAAGAGCGGTGTCATCTATTCGCTCAACTGGATTCCGTTCGGCGGCTTCGTCAAGATGTATGGTCAGGATGATATGCGCCCTGATGGCGGCGCGGCCTATGGCGATGATTCGTTCGTCTCGAAGACCGCCCCGCAACGCGCCTTCGTCCTCGTCGCGGGCGTGATCATGAATCTGCTCCTGGCGATCATCATCTTCATGGTGATCGCGATCGGCCAGGGACGCCCCGGCCCGGATAGTCAGGTGCTTGTCCAGGGTGTCTTGACGGATACGCCAGCGGCGGCGGCGGGGTGGCAGCCGGGTGACCGGATCCTTTCGGTTGCAGGTCAACCGATCGCTAATGCGGACACGCTGCGAAGCCTGACCGAGAGTTATGTCGGGCGGGCGATGCCGGTTATCGTGTTACGGAATGGTCAGGAGATTCCGACCGAAGTGACGCCGCGCGTGAACCCACCCGAGGGTCAGGGTCGTGCCGGTGTGACGCTGACCACCCAGGCCATCTACGAGAAAGTGCCGCTCTGGCAAGCGCCGTTCGAGGGTGTCCGTGGTGCCTGGGACGCGATCACGTTGCAAATCGACGGCTTGCGCCAACTCTTCTCGGGCCGCGTCAGCACGAACGAATTGGCCGGGCCGATCGGGATGGGACAACTCACCGGCGAGATCGTCCAGCGCAGTTCGTTGCCGCTCTGGGTGACGCTCGGCAACCTCGCCGCGCTCCTGTCGCTGAACCTGTTCATCCTCAACCTCCTGCCCCTTCCGGCGCTCGACGGTGGTCGTCTGGTCTTCGTGGTGCTGGAAATGTTGCGCGGTGGTCGGAAGATTGCCCCGGAGCGCGAAGGGATGGTCCACTTCGTTGGTCTGCTGATGCTGCTGGCGCTGATGTTCGTGATCGGCTTCCAGGACATCATGCGTCTCGTGCGCGGTGACTCGTTCATCCCCTAGTCGCCTCGGTCGCTGAATACTCTTCGCCTACACGGTTGTGCCGCCCTTACCCGGCCACGCTCGGAGCGTCACGAGCGAACAGCTACACTGCCGGAAGTACCCTTCGACGCGATTTCAGCAAGGAGAACAGGCCGCAATGTTGCCCAAGCGTCGTAAGTCCCGCCAGCTACGGATCGGCGATCTGCTGATCGGCGGGAATGCCCCCATTAGTGTGCAGTCGATGACGACGACCGATACCGCCGACGTGAAAGCTACGTTGGAACAGATCGCCCGGCTCGTCGATGCCGGTGTCGATCTCGTGCGGATCGCGGTCCCCGACAAGCAGGCCGCGGCGGCGGTCCCCGAGATCGTCAAGAACACCCCGATCCCGCTCGTCGCCGACATCCACTTCGATTACCGATTGGCCCTTGCCGCCCTCGACGCTGGGATTCACGGGCTGCGCCTCAATCCCGGCAACATTGAGAAGGAAGAGTATGTCCGCCAGGTGGTAGCCAAGGCGAAAGAGCGCGATGTCCCGATTCGGATCGGGGTCAACTTCGGCTCGATCCCCAAGATCAGCAAGGAAGAGTCGGACGAGATCACCCGATCGGTCGCGAACACAACCGAGTTGATCGCCGAGCAGATGGTGCGCGGTGCGCTCAAGCACGTTCGCATCCTCGAATCGATGGACTACAACAACATCAAGATCTCGCTCAAGGCGTTCGATGTGCCGACGATGATCGAGGCGTACACCCGGATCGCCGACCGGGTCGATTACCCGCTGCACCTCGGCGTGACCGAGGCCGGCACGCCGAAGGCCGGTTCGATCCGTTCCGCGCTCGGTCTCGGGTATCTGCTGGCGAACGGGATCGGCGACACCCTCCGCGTCTCGCTGGCCGGCGACCCGGTCGAGGAGGTCTACACCGGTTTCGAGATCCTGAAAGGTCTCAACCTGCGCCAGCGCGGCGCGACGATGGTCGCCTGCCCGACCTGCGGGCGCGTCGAGATCGACCTGATCGCGCTGGCCGAGCGTGTGGAGAAATACCTGGAGCGGGTACGCGCCCCAATCAAGGTCGCGGTGATGGGCTGCGTGGTCAACGGCCCCGGCGAATCGCGCGATGCCGACCTCGGCGTCGCCGGTGGACGCGGCAAGGGTGTCATTTACGCCAAGGGCGAGGTGTTCCGTACCTGCGCCGAGATCGACATCCTCCCGACCCTGATCGAGGAGATCAACAAGCTGGCCGGGATCGACACCCCGGTGACGCCGGAATTGATCGAGTCGATCGGTGGCTTGCCCGGTCGCAACCCAAACGGCGACCGCATCATCGACGGCGATACCGAGGTTGATACCGAGAAGTTTATCGTCGGCCATCAGTCGTTGCCGATCTTCACCGGCGTCAGCAATGCCGCGCACGTCCCGGCCGGCCGCTCGCACCGTCGCGAGTGAGGCACCTGGGTTTCGTGAAGTAGATAGAGCGATGTCGCCGCCTCGGCATCGCGCGGTCAAGGCCCCTGGTGGGGTTCGCGCGATGCCAGGGCGGTATCATTGTTGGGCAGGGCGCACCCGAAACGCGCCAGCGGCGTTCTTCTCCTTGACACTGCCAACGTGTGGGCGCTATACCAAGTGTTGATCAGCAGGTGCGGGTACGATGCTGCGGTTCGCGCAGGAAGGGGCAACTGTGAGCGGTGCGCGGAGAGGCGTGAACGGGATGGGGATGAAGCTGATCATCCAAATCCCCTGCCTGAATGAAGAAGAGACGCTGCCCGCGACACTGGCGACGATCCCGCACGCTATCCCCGGTATCGACAGCATCGAATTGTTGATCATCGACGACGGTAGCACCGACCGCACGATCGAGATCGCGCGGCAACATGGCGTTCACCATGTCGTGCGCCATGTGCGGAACAAGGGCCTCGCCGAAGCGTTCCAGAGCGGTATCGACGCCTGCCTACGCCGTGGTGCCGACATCATTGTTAATACCGATGGTGACAATCAGTACCCGCAGGAGGCGATACCGCAACTGGTCGCGCCGATCCTCGAACACCGCGCCGACATCGTGATCGGTGATCGCCAGACCGATACGATCGAACACTTCTCTCCGGCGAAGAAGGTCTTGCAAAAGTTCGGCTCGTGGGTCGTACGCAAAGGCTCCGGGACCAACGTGCCGGATGCGCCGAGCGGCTTCCGCGCCTATTCGCGCGAGGCGGCGCTGCGGCTGAACGTCGTCACAAAACACTCTTATACTCTGGAGACGATCATCCAGGCCGGGAAGAAAAATCTGGTCATCGAGGCGATCCCGGTCAAGACCAATAAGGTCACGCGCCCGTCGCGCTTGATGCGCGGCACCTGGGATTACATCAAGAAGCAGGGGGCGACGATCCTCCGCATCTACGCGATGTATGAGCCATTGAAATTCTTCGCGCTGACCGGTGCCAGCCTCTGCGCGCTCGGGATCATCTTCCTGCTGCGCTATCTCTTCTACCGGATCACCGGCGCGGCGATCGGGACGCGCTACATCCAATCGGTCATCGCCGGTGGCAGCTTGCTGACGATTGGCATTCTGATCGCCCTGATCGGTTTGATCGCCGACCTGATCTCGAATGTCCGCCGCTTACAGGAAGACACGCTGTACCGCGTGAAAAAGATGGAACTCCAGATGGAGCGCGAGCGCAACGAGCGCGAGCAACTGATGGCGAGCATCCTGAACTTCGATCAGCCCGCCGCACCTCCCGTAGCTGCCGAGCCGCCGGTGCCAGCGCGCCGCGATGGTTCCGCACCCCGCTAACGCCGATGGTTGCCGTAGTCGCCGCAGGCCACATCCGCCTGCAATTGCCGATGAGCCACTCGTTGAAAGACAAACGCCAGGTCTTGCGGTCGCTCCAGAGCCGTATCCGCGATAGGTTTGGCGTGTCGATCGCCGAAACCGGCGCGCAAGATTCCTGGCAGACCGCCGAGTTAACCGTCGCCTGCGCCGCCAGCGATGCCAATCACGCGCGGCAGACGCTGGAAAAGATCGCCGACTTCATCGAGGAGTTCCACCTGCCCGTCTCGATCATCGAGGCCGAGAGCGAACTGGTCTATTTTTAAAGCACGAACCTTTGTCATCAACACGCAAGAGAACGAGATTTAACCACAGAGCGCACAGAGGACACAGAGAAGGCACGGGAGAAGGACGAGAGACGAGATGCGAGGATTAATTGGCGAAGCGTTTGATGCCATTGGTCAGGTAGGGAACGTTAAAGTTGATGAGTAGGCCAGTGTTGTAGTTGGAGAGCTTAAGATAGGAGATGACCTGAGCATCATATAAGCTATTCATCTTCTCGACCGCTTTGAGTTCGACAAGTACAACATTTTCAACGACCAGATCCAACCGATAACCGCATTCTAGCTCGATCCCGCGATAGTTTACTGGCAACACCTTCTGTCGCTCGGTGCTCAAACCGCGCAACATCAGCTCATGCGCCAAGCACGCTTCGTAGACTGCTTCGAGTAGCCCCGGTCCCAGCGCCTTATGTACCTCAATTGCCGCCCCAATAATCTGATGCGTCAACTCATCGCCGTTCCCGTCCATTAACCCGCTCCTTTCCTAAACTTGATCCGTAATTTGTCCTTCGTCCGTTCTCTCGTCTCTCTTCTCGTCTCTGTGTTCTCTGTGCACTCTGTGGTTAAACTTCGTCCCCTACGCCTAGAAACGCCCCGGATTGAACAGCCCGATCGGGTGCCGCGTAGTCCCCTCCGTGGCGAGGTCGGCCAAAATCTCCCCGACGACCGAGGCGAACTTGTAGCCGTGCCCCGAGAACCCGGCGGCGACGGCCACCTGGGGCGCGTCCGGCAGCGTGGTGATGACGAAATGTTCGTCCGGGGTGTTGGTATACATGCAGGTCTTGGCCTGACGGAATGCGCCGTCGAGGGCCGGGATCCGCCCAGCGAAGGCGTCGCGCATCTGGGCGATCTCAGCGGCGCGAACCTCGCGGTCGATCGTTTCCGGCGTCGTGACCTGATGTGCGCCGGGCACGCGGAAGAACGCGATCTTCGCGCCGCTCCCCGGCCCGTCGCTGGCGGGGAAACCGTAGATGGTTACCTCGGGCTCTGTCTCCCAGATGTAGATCGGGAAGCGCTCCGGCTGGAACGGGGCATCGCCGCCGATCGGGTCGAACCAGTACATCACCTGGCGCTCGACTTCGAGCGGTAGCCCGAGCCGTGCCAGCAGATCGGGTGCCCAGGGCCCGGGCGAGACAACCAGTCGTGCCGCTTCGTAACTGCCTTGCGGTGTCGTGACACGTACCCCTTCGCCATTGCCCTTCGTTTCCCACGACGTGACCGGTTCGCCGAAGTGGAGGTCCGCACCAAGCGCCGCCGCACGGTCGAGGTGGGCGGCAACACTCGCCTCGGGGCGTACGAAGCCCGCCAGCGCCTCGTACAGGGCGATCTCCTGCGGTTGGGGGGTGAAGCGTGGGAAGCGGCGACGGATCGCCGTCGCATCCAGGACTTCGTGCGCGAGGTGCCATTCCTCGGCACTGCGGATCGCCCCGCGCACCACCCCGCTGTCGGGCGCGCCGATCATCAGGCCGCCGGTGATAACGAGCAATTCTTGCACCGTCTCCCGTTCGAGCCGTTGCCAGAGTTCATAGGCGCGCAAGAGGAGCGGGACATAGGCGGGATCCTCGAAATACGCCTGGCGGATGATCCGCGATTGCCCGTGACTGGAGCCGCGATCGTGCGCCGGGGCGTGGCGCTCCAGGCCAAGCACACGTTGACCGCGCGCGGCGAGTTGATAGGCGGTAGCGCTCCCCATCCCGCCGAGGCCGATCACGATCACATCATAGGTCTGCGCCATCCCACAAGACTCCTTCCGCATCGGCGTTCATTCATGCGGGTATAGTATTACCCAAATGCCTTGATCCTGTGTCAGCCCTGGCCGCTCGCCGAGGGGAAAGCTGATCGAATGAGGGGTGCTGATGCCTGGCCCGACTCCGACCCTGGCCGAGCGAGTCGCCGCGCAGACCGCGCCGCTGCGCCAGGCGTCGCTCTGCCTGCTATTACGCGGCGACGAAGTGCTATTGGCGCGCAAAAAACGCGGTTTCGGGGTGGGCAAGTGGAACGGGGTCGGCGGCAAGCCGGAGCCGGGGGAGGCGATCGACGCGACCGCGATCCGCGAGACCGAGGAAGAGATCGGCGTTACGCCGCACGACTTGCGGCGCGTGGCGACGCTCGACTTCTTCTTCCCGCAGCAACCTGAATTTGCCGGTTGGGATCAACAGGTCTGCGTCTATCTCACCGAACGCTGGGTCGGCGAACCGGTCGAGACCGAAGAGGTCGCACCGCGTTGGTTCGCGCGCGACGCGATCCCCTTCGCCGAGATGTGGGCCGACGATCTCTTCTGGCTGCCGCTCGTTCTGCGCGGCGTCTCGCTGCGCGGGCAATTCCTCTACGACGGTGCGGGCGGCGTCCTCGAATATAGTCTCACTGAAGGTGTTTTCTGAGGTCACACAAGCGCATCAACGTGGCTGTGACGCGCACAAACTTTATTGGTGGCATTTCTCGTTGTTACGGCTGGCTGGTTGAGGAGGCATTGCCCTGTCCACTTGCTCCGCCGGGTACGGTGGTTGCGCTGTCACCGGTCGGGCCGAAGGGGAGTGCAATTGCCTGGATCGCCGGGGCAGCTAATCCGATTTCGAGCGTGCCTCCGGAACCCCGATCGATCGATAGCGTGAAGGTATGGCTACCCGGTGTGGCTAGAAAGACATACGAGCCCGCCACCGAGCGCCGATCGAATGTGCCAACATAGTTCGATCCTTCGGTACCCAGGTTTGAACTCGTGAGAATGACTTTGGTGCCGTCATCCATACGCGCCGAACCACGTAACTCACACGGACAGCTCGCCCCTTGTTTCGCGATCATGTAGCCGGTGAATTGGAAAAGCACATACGATTGCACCGGTACATCGAGTGTCAGCGTATGAATATCCCGCGCGGGTGGGGTAGAGGCAGGAGCGGTGAGGAAGAAGTCATCACCCGAATTGAACGCCGCGATTCGTGTCAGTTCGTTCGCCGCGAACGCCGTCTCGCCGGTCGGATCGGTCGCGAGCTTCAGGGCGGAAGCGGCATTGACGATTGGGGTATTGGTGCCGAGCCCGGCGGTGCGCGCCAGGAACGAGGCCATCTGCTCGCGCGTCACCGTTCCTTTCGGATCGTAGAGTCGTTGATTCGGGTCGCTGCTCTTGGGATCGTCCAAGCCCGTTGTGATCCCCACCGCCGCGATCGCCTGGATGTCGCCCTGGTGTTCGACGCCTGCCGTGCCGAGGTCGTTGAATGTCGGTCCGGCACCCAGGATCGAGAGCGGCACCAATGCGATCAACAGCGCCGCTACCGCTCCAGCCCACCGCCCTCCGCGGCGCTTGCGACCTGTCGGCAGATTGTGTCGCTGCCCGCGCTCGGCCTCATAGCGCGCGAGCGTCCGCTCCACCTGCGCCAGGCGCGCCTGTAGCGTCGCCGTCGTCGTGTGATCATCGGGTGACGTGTTCACCGTCATCGGCTTTCCCCCTTCGCGTTGCTGTGACGCAACTTGCGCCTAATTCGGGAAACGCTTCAGTCTCGCCAGATGGGCTATGCGGGATGATTGTACCGTGAGTTGCCCCATGTTCCCAGAAGCGTGGCAAAACCGAACGGTTGGCCTGCGTGTTGCGGTGAGATTGTGGTGAACGGTGGCTTTCCTGTGCCATTACTCTTCTATTGGCTGGCGCAAGATCGTCTTCAGCTGTTCGGGCGCGGTGCGCCGTGGATCACTCAGGTAGATTTCGTGATGCTTCCCACGCGCCCTGTAGCCGTGCGCGGCGATGGAATCATGGAGGAGGGCGATGGTCGGGGCTTCCGTGGCGTAGGGGCCGACGTGCATCGTCTGGACGGCACGCCGCTCGTGTTGATTCTCAAAGCGCAACGTCGACAGGTTTGGTACCCCCTTCTTTTGGGCAACCTCGTCGCGCGCCTCGGCAAACTGCTCGGCGGTGACATCGTCGGGTTGGCGAATCAGCATCGTCCAGGCCCAATTTTCGCGCGCATCTGGCGAGTAAAAAGCGCCGTCGGCCATCCACCATAACCCTTCCAGCGGCATGACGACGTAGTCGTTCGCGGCGTCCTCCCGCTTCCGCCGCATCTTCACGGCATAGGCGACGGCATAGAGCGCGGCGACCGCTTCAGCGTAGGCTTGGCTGGTGTTCGGGTCGCCGGTCCCATCGATCGCCAGGAAGTTCATCGGCGGCACCTCGACCAGTTGCACCGCGCCAACCGGTGGCGTGTATAAATCCTTGCGCTCCTTCCGCAAATCGATCGCTGCCATCAAATCTCTCCTTGTGTATACAGATGCGATGTGGGCGTTTGCTCAACGAATCGGCCAACAGACGTCCGTGCGTAGTGCAGCTGAGTCGTCCGAATCGCCCGGATTGGAGCGATACACCTCCCATGGTGCGTCCCTCGTTTCGTGGCCGTGGGCGTGAATCCAGGCGGTCAGCGCCGCGAATGCCCCTGAGATTTCGTTGTATGGGCCGTGATGGGTCGTGCGCGCAACGGTGACACCGCCGAGCGTCCCCATCCCGATCGCGCCAGCTGTGGGAATCGACGCGGCGACCGGCCAGCCAACCTCGATCGCCATCGTCTCGCCCTCGGGCATGGCTGTGTGGTAGAGCGTGACCGGCATCCCAACCGGATGGGCATTGTGCCTCGTGAGCAACCCCTGGACTGCCGCGATAGCACGCGGTATTGCGCCGCCCAGTTCATCCGGTGGCACCATCAGGCGCTGGCTCACGAGCAATTGCATCGGCACAAAGATGAGTTCGATCGTGTATTGCTGCGCTTGATACGCCTCGCGGGCTATGAGTCGATCGAGCGTACCGATTGCCGTATGCTGCACGGCGATCCGGTCACGTAGCCATTGCTTTTGCCCGGTCAGCAACGCGCGGGCTTCATCGGAAGTGGGATCGCGAATGACTTTGCCGATCGCTTCCAGTGGCATTTCGGCGACACGGAGGTCGCGGATGAGGTCGGCGGTGGCAACCTGATCGAGGCGATAATAACGATACCCGGAGTGTGGATCGGTGAGGGCCGGTCGGAGCAGCCCGAGTTCGTCGTAGTGGCGCAGCGCTTTGATCGTCAGCTTACAGATTGTCGAGAAGCGCCCGATCGGCACCAACGCGCCCATACCTTCCGGCATCTGCCGTATCCCTCCTCGTGAGCCATGCCCGCCTAGGGATACGATAACGCCTCCTGTCAGGGGAGAGTCAAGGGTTGGGCTGGTCGAGCCTCTGCGTCCCTACTGCCAATACCCAGTCCTCGACAAGGAGCGTGCCTTCATCAGCGATCTGCACGCGATAGAGCGCGTCGAAACCTTCCTCCGGTGTGGGCAGGCGGAGGCGCTTGCGCGTGCCGTAGAGTCCGATCGGTGGGACGCGCTCGGCGGCGGGGCGGGCAGCATTGCGTTTCAGGCAGACGGCGATCGGGGTATCGAAGTAGTAGCCGACGATGCGGAAACCGGCCGCTCGCGCAGGCGCGATGAAACGCGCACGCTCCTCGATGGTGGGGTTCGTGTTATCGGCGACGAAGGAGGTTGGCCCCGCGAGGCAGGCTTCGAGCAAGAGCCTCTCGCGGCGTCGCGTGCGGAGCATATCGAGGTTGAGGCGCAAGTGCGTGGCAAAGAAGCGTTCCCGGTAGAAGGTTGACTTGCCCGCCCCCTGGAGTCCGGTGAAGATAATTGCCTCCGGTTGCGCGGGCGTTTTCTTGGCCGGGCGCGAGGTTACCCCTTGTATGGTGGGGTCTGGCCCCGTTCCGCTCGTCACGGTCATCCCGCACCTCTTGCCTCAGCCTTCGTAGATCGTTTCGCCGCCGACGATCGTCATCATCACCGGCAACTCGGCCAGCGTGTGCGGATCGACCTGGCGCGGATCGGCGGCGAGGACCGCGAAGTCGGCCAACATCCCCGGCGCGATCCGGCCCTTGATCCCCTCCTCGAACGAGGCATAAGCTCCGGCGACGGTATAGGCGTGCAACGCCTCCTCGACGCTGATCGCCTCGGCGGGGACATAGGGCGCGCCGCTGCCGGTCTGCTCGCAGACCGCATCGCGGATCCCCTTCAACGGTTGGAAGGCGGAGACCGGACAATCCGAGGAGAAGGCGAGGGTGATCCCCGCGTCGATCAGGGTGCTGAACGGGTAGGTGAGGCGTACACGCTCCTCGCCGAGATGCCGCAAGAAACCGTCGCCATACTCCGAGACGAAGATCGGCTGGCTGACGGCCAGGAATTTGCCGTCGCGCAATCGCCCGATCAGGTCCGGGCGCAGGATGCCGCAGTGTTCGACCCGGTGCCGGTGGTCGGCGCGCGGCAGGCGGGCCAGGGCGCGCTCGTAGGCGTCGAGGACCATCCCGATCGCGCGGTCGCCGATCGCATGCGTGGCGACCTGGAATCCGGCGCTGTGGGCCAGCCAGACGCGCTCATCGAGTTCTTCCTGGGGCATCATCTCCAATCCCAGGTTATCGTTGCGCGGGTCGTCCAGGAACGGTTCGGTGACGGCGGCAGTGCGACCGATCAGGCTGCCATCGGAGAAGAATTTGATCGGCCCGATCCGCAGGCGATCGTCGCCGAAGCCACTCCGCAGGCCGAGCCCGGCGAGATGTGGCAAGAGATTGTCGCGGATCATCAAATTGGTGCGGAGGAGCAACTGTCCTGCGGCTCGCGCTTCCTGATAGGCGGCGATCTCCTCGGGGGTGATGCTGGAGGCATCCTGACTGCTGGTGATTCCCGCCGCCGCATACGCATCGCAGCAACGCCGCACCGCCTCGCGCAGATCTGCCGCATGCGGTGGCGGGATAAACGCGGTGACCAGGTTCTGCGCCGTCTCTTGCAAGAGGCCGGTCGGCTCGCCATGCTCGTCGCGGACGATATGCCCGCCTTGCGGATCGGGTGTGTCGCGCCCGACCCCGGCGAGTTGTAGGGCATGGCTGTTGACGACGCTCATATGCCCGGAGGCATTGGTGACAATCGCCGGATGGTGTGGCACGACCGCGTCGAGATCGTGGCGGGTGGGGTGGCGGCGCTCGTCGAGCTTATTGTCGTCGTAGCCGCGCCCGCGCACCCAGGCACCATCCGGCGTAGTGCTGGCGCGCTCGGCGAAGGCGGCCATCATCGCCGCGATCGAGCGGATCGCCGGATACCCGGCGTCCACCTGCACGAGGGTCAGTCCGAAGGTGATCATGTGGTTATGCGCTTCGTTGAAGCCAGGGATCAGCGTCTGCCCCGCGAGATCGATCTGGCGTGCCCCCGGACTGGCGTACGCGCGTGCCTCGGCGATGTCCCCGACGAAGATGATCCGCCCGTACTCGACAACCACGGCCTCGGCGGTTGGTTGCGCCGGATTCATCGTCAGGACGTTGGCGTTCAGGTAAAGTTGGGCGGTCATCGGTCCTCCAGGTCTATCGGCCTGCGCCGCAGAGATCGTCGGTTGGGGTTGCTGCGGCGAGGATAACACACTCCCGGTGCGGCGACCCGACCGCGCGTGGTAGTATTGCGGCACGGCACCGACGACGATACCGCTGAGGTCGTGATGATGGCATTGCGCGATTGTCCCTGGGCGCGGCCCCCCTGCTAAACTGATTCTCGCCTCGTAACCTGTCGTCAATTTTCACCTCTGGCTGTTGGGCCAGGGGGCTTTTGGTTGTTCGCTCGCCGCTGCCACCGGTTCACGCATACCCCCGACGATCTCGCTGGCGGTTGACGTCGCAACCTTTGCCGTAGATCGCCACGACCGCACGCCCGCGCTCCCCCTTGCTCCTGCTCGATCGGCCCGATTGATGCAGGAGTAAAGGGAGAGTTGTTGTGGAAACGATTTGTGGAACACGATCTCTGTCGGTCGACAACGCCGCGCTGTCGGAGCGTTTGCGCGCCTACCATGATGTCGCGGTCGATCTGGGCACCGGTGATGGGCGGTATGTGCGCCAACTCGCGCGGCGAACGCCGAACTGCCTGGCGATCGGCATCGATCTCTGCCGCGAGAACTTGCGGGAGGTGTCGCGCCGTGCGCCCGATAACGCGCTGTATCTGATCGCGGATGCCCTGGCGCTCCCCGTCGAGTTGGCGGGTGTTGCGACACAGATCTCGATCAACTTCGCGTGGGGCAGTCTGATCCAGGGCTTGCTCCGCGCTGAGCTGGGGCTGTACGATGGCTTACGGCGGCTTGCCAGGCCGTCCGGTGCGTGGTTGGACATCACGCTGAACGAGCGCGCACTTGTCGTGGCCGGATGTTCGCTGGATACTGGCGAACGGCAGCTACGGGCTAACCTGCGAGAGGCGGGTTTCCAACTCGGATCGATTGCGATGCTGGATCGGGTGGCGCTGCGCGACTGCCGGACCTCCTGGGCGAAACGGATCGCGCACGGCGACGATGTACGGGCATTGCATCTGCGCGCAAGAGTTTGCTGACGAGAAGTTGGGGCAGGGGCTGTAAAGCCCCTGCCCTGTCTATGGTGCGATCCCGCTTGACTATGGTTGCGGCGTCGCCACTCGCGCCGGGTCGAAAAGCTCGGTGCTCGTGAGTTCGCGCGAACCGCTCCTGCCGCCGGTGATCAGGAGGCGACCGTAAGGGAGCAGGGTAGCGGTATGCCCCGCGCGCGGCGTGGCGAGCAGGTCGCCAGCCTCACGCCAGGCGTTCTCAGGCGCAACGGCGGGATCGTAGACCGTCACCATCCCACTCTCGGTGCGCCCCGTTGTCCCGCCGATGAAGAGGACTTGCCCGGTTGCTTCCACGAGCGTGGCGCTGAAGTCGCTGCGGGCCGTCAACTCGGCGGGCTCACCCGGCAGATCGGTCCAGCCCCCGTTGCCGAGCGGATCGAAGATCCGCGCCGGTGCGGGTTGGTTGCCACCATCGACGCCGCCGACGATCAGGATACGTGGGGCCTCTTGCGTCGCGCCATTGAGGATGGTGGCGGTATGCCCGGCGCGACCGTCCGGGATCAGGCGCGGGCTCTCAGCCCAGCCGCGCGTATTCGAGTCGTAGATCTCGCCCGAGGTCAGCGGGAGGCCATTGGGGCCGCGTCCGCCGAGGACGAGGAGCCGGTAGCCGCGCGTGCGCCCATCGACGAGCAGCGTGGTGGTGTGGCCCTCGCGCTCGCTCGTCAGGGCCGGGAAGGCGGACCAACCCTGGGTCGCCGGATCGTAAATCTCCGCCGACTTCAAGGTTTGCGTGCCGCCACGACCACCGAGGACCACGACCATCCCATCGGGCAGGGTCGTGGCGGTATGCCCCGCACGGGCCTCGCTCATGTCGCGCCCGCCGACCCAGGTATTGGTGACGAGGTCATACGTCTCGACCGACTTGAGGCTGTTCGGCCCGTTGCGCCCGCCGGTCACGAGCAGTTTCCGCCCGGTCGCCAGGATCGCCGCCGCTTGGCCGCCACGCGCGCCTGCTAGTGGGGGGGCCGACTTGGTTGGCGGCGCGATCTGCGGGGTGCCAAGCGGACCCCCGCTCGCAATTCCGCTGAGGTTCACCGCTTGCATTGTGCCATCGGTGAGGGTGATCGTCAGGCGGGCGACACGGTTGCCACTGCCCGACGGGCTGAAGATCACCGTCAGCGGGCACGCCAGATTGACGGCGAGCGGATCGAGCCCACACGGCCCGGCACGGGTGAAGTCGGCCGCATCCGCACCCTCGATCTGGATCTGCTTGAAGGTGAGTGTGCGCGGCGTCGTGTTCCGCACCTGGATATTCTGCACGGCATTGCCGCCGACGGGCACCGTCCCGAAGCTCAAGCTGGTAGAGGAGAGGGCCAGCGGTCCGGGTGTCGTCGCCGCAACAGTCGAGCGCGATGTCGCCGTGGCTATCGCAGGCGACGTGGGCGTGATTTCTGCCCCCGCTGCCGTCGCGATGGTAGGCTCTATCGGGGCCGCGACCTCGGCTGTTGGCGACGGCGCGACCGCAGCGAAGTTGCCGACTGGCGTCGGACCGAGGATCACCGCACCGCCGATGATCGCAGCCAGTAGGGCAAGGACGACCGGGGCGAGCCAGATAGGGATGACTGGGCGCTGGGTGAAGACCCCTGCCGTTGTCAACGGCGCGGCGCTGGTTGAGAGCGCTTCAACCGTGAATGGCTGGTGCCGCACCCGCCCGAAAAGAGGCCGCGGGGCGGTGATCGTCAGGTCGATCAATGCCGTCGCGTCGGGATCGAGATCGATGGTGTTCGGCACGATCTGGCCGGTGAGCGACGCGGCGGCATTGATGGCGAGGGTGCGGCGGAGGGGCGCATTGCCGCTGTTGTGCAATTGCAGCGTATAGTGCCCCTGGCGCTCCCTGGCGCTGCTCGGGATCAGCGTCAGCTCCCCTTCGGTGAACGCGCGCACCGTCCAGAGCGTGGTGGCCGTCGCGCTCGCCTCCGGATTGTCGCGCGGCGTGGCCCGGAAGTTCACCGGATACTCACCGGCGGAATGATGGGGATCGCGGGCAACCGTGATCGCGAGCGTACATTCCTTGCGTCCCCCCGGCACGACACTGATCTCTTCGCTCGGCAAGGCGACCCATGCCGCCGGTGCGCCCTCGACGGTAAGCTGGGCTTGCGCGTTCGCGGTGCCGTGGTTTTCGAGCACGATCGCGAGGGTCTGCGGTTCACCCGGTGTGAGCGTGAGATTCGCCGACTCCGCTAATCGGAGCACGATCGCCGTGTTCGCGATCTCGGGCAATAGGGGATGCTCTAATGTGTCCGGCTCATCGTCTCCCCGGTCATCCGCTACCGTAGACGGGTGCAACTCATCGGCAATCGCGCGGAGATCGGCGGCGAGTGCGGCGGCGGAGGCGTAGCGCGCGGCGGGCTCCTTCGCCAGGCAACGCAGCACGATCGCCTCGACGGTCGCCGGGAGGTCTGGGCGGCGTGCGCGCGGCGGCACCGGTGCCAATTGGCTATGCAGGTAGATCGCATCGCTGAACGAGGTCGTGGCGAACGGCTGGGCACCGGTCAGGATCTCGTAGAGGATCACCCCGAGCGCATAGATGTCGCCGCGTCGGTCCGGCACGTGCCCGGCCAACTGCTCAGGGGAGAGATAGGCGGGCGCGCCGATCAGTAGCCGCTGCTCGACGAGATCGGCGAGGGCAAAGTCGGCAACATATACCTGTTCCGGCGTCTTGGGTCCCCGCTCCAGCAGTAAATTTTCCGGACGGAGGTCGCCATGAATGAAACCCTGCTGGTGGAGATCGGCGACGGCACTCGCGGCCTGACCAAGCAGATCGAGGGCTTCCAGCGTTGACCGGTCACGCTCGTCACCCGCGGCATCGAGATGTTGACGGAGCGAGCCAGCGGAAAAGTATCGCAGCGTCAGGTAGCAGCGACCCGCGACCTGCCCCCAGTCGAGCGGCGACGCGATCTGCGACCCGGTCACGGCAGCAAGTTTCGGGGCCAACGCGAGGAAACGGGCGACAAAATCAGGATCGGCACAGAGATCGGCCTGGAATACCTTCAGCGCGACGATACGTCCGGTGTTCGCTTCGGCTGCGCGGTAGACCTCCGCCAGTGCGCCCGCACCGAGTGCCGCATCGAGACGGTAGTTCCCATACGTTTGCCCGCTCAAGTCTGTCATCGGGAAACTGTAGCATATGCGCGAGTGGCATGGTGGGACAAGGGGACGGTAACAGGAGACACAGAGCCGGGGAGGGGCGGGGAGGGAAAGTACGAACCGCTGTATTCGTTCCTCTCCCGTGGTTCTCCGTGTCTCCTATTCCTTAACCTTTCAAATACTTGTCGAAGAAGGCCACCGTGCGCTGGGCGGCATCGATGCGATTTTCTTCGCGGCGGAAGCCGTGTCCCTCCTGCGCGTAGACGTGGTACTCGTAGGTCTTATTGTACTCTTCGAGCAGTTCGCGCATCTGCTCGGCCTCGTACAGCGGCACACGCGGGTCGGTTTCGCCCTGCAGGATCAGCAGCGGCGCGGTGATTTGCCGAACGAAGTTGATCGCCGAACGGTCGTGATAGAGCTGCGGGTTTTCCTCGGGCGTGCCGATCTGCTGGATTAGGTAATACTGCAAGTCATCGCGGGTCTGCTCATAGAGGGTGCGGAGATTCGCCATCCCGACCACGCTCACCCCCGCCGCCCATACATCGGGGGCTTTGGTCAGGGCGATGAGGGTCATGTAGCCGCCGTAGGAGGTGCCGGTGACGCCGATCCGCCGTCGGTCGGCCAAACCTTCGGTCGCCAGGAAGTCGGCCCCGGCCACGAGATCGGCCAGATCGCCGCCACCCCAGTCTTTCAGGTTCGCCTCGCGGTACGCCTTGCCGTAGCCGGTGCTGCCGCGCACATTCGGGGCGAGGACGATGTAGCCGTGATTGACGTAGTATTGGATCGTCGGGTTCCAGCTATTGGTCGTCTGCCCGGTCGGGCCGCCGTGGACATAGAGGATCGCCGGGGGCAGCGTGCCGGCTGTGGCGGCGCTGTGTGGGCGGTAGAGCAGGCCGGGAACAGTCGTCCCGTCGGCGCTCTGCCAGCGGACGATCTCCGGCTGCACCAGCCACTCGCGCTCGACGCGCCCGGCGAACGGGGCGAGCGAGTCGGTGATCCGTCGCGCGGGGGCGCTGCCATCGATCGGGGCGATCACGAGGTCCGCGGGCTCCTGGCCGCTCGTGTGGATGAAAACGAGCGATTGACCGTCGGCGGTGAACTGCGGCTCGGCGAAACCCGAGACGACGCCCGGACCGGTATCGATCGTCGCGTTCGCGCCGCTGGTGAGGGTCTTGACGACGAGCGCGCTATTGCCGTCGCGGTTGATCAGGTAGGCGAGGCGCTTACCGTCGGGCGACCAGACCGGTTTCTGCTCCTCCCATTCGCCCTGGGCGATCGGGGTCACAAGCAGCCCCTCGACGGTGGCGACCAGGATATCGTCTTCGCCGCGACTGTCGGAGACGAAGATGATATCGCTGCCGCTCGGCGACCAGCGACCACCGTGTTCGTGCGCCGCGCCTTCGTTGGGGGTGATTTGGCGCTCGCGCCGATCCCCGGAAACCGAGACGACAAACACATCCTGGTTGTCCCGGTCGTTGGAACGGTTCGAGCTGAAGGAAATCTGCGTCCCGTCCGGTGACCACCGAATGTCGCGGTCGGGCGGGATCGCATCGGTGAGTCGCCGTGCCTCGGTGCCATCGAGCGCCTGCACCCAGACGTCGAAATGCCCGCCACGGTTCGAGCTGAACGCGAGCTGGGCACCATCGGGCGACCAGGTCGGCTCATTGTTCGCAGCGCCGGGTGTAGCGGTGAACTGGCGTGGTGCGCCACCGTCCGGGCTAACCAGGAAGATATCGGCGTTTTCGTCGCCGCCGACGTCGCGGGTGAAGGCGATCAGATCGCCGAGCGGCGACCAGCGCGGGCCGAACGCCGCCTGTGGTCCGGTCGTGATCTGGCGCGGCGTCGCCTCGCCGCTGAGCGCGACGATGTAGAGTTGCGGGCTGCCGTCGGTGTTCCAGACGATGACGGCGTGCGCGCCATCTGGCGAGAGATCGAAGCCTTGCACGCCGGGTACGCGCACGAGATCTTCGAGCTTGATCTCCGGGCTTGCTGCGGTGGGTTGGGTCACGATGCGCCTCCTTCCGGCCCAATCGACCATTTCCGGCGCAGTCTAACACAGCGAGCCTTGACGCCCGCCTGACGACCTGGGACCATCCCCATCGTGGTGTATGAGGGATGAGGGGGCGAGGTGGCTACGGTACAGACGCCGGGCGAAGCGTCAGCGATAGGATTCGCGCGCCCGGACGAAATGCCACCGGATGATCCGCGACGGCATTTGCGACGCAATACCGTACTAACGATCGGCGAGATCATCACCTTCAGTATCGGTGCCGCTTTCTTCGATGCGAGCACGGTGCTGGTCGGCTTCGTCGCCACTCTCACCGCCTCGACGGTCTTTCTCGGGCTGGTCCCGACGATCTTCCAGGTTGGCATCGGCTTGCCGCAACTGTTGGTCGCTCGTTTCCTCGCGCAGCGACCGCGCAAGATCCCGTTCCTGATCGCGGCGAGCCTCTTTCGCAATATCCCGGTTTTCCTGCTCGCAGCATTCGCCTGGACCAGGCCGGAACCGGCGACGCTGCTGCTCGTCTTTTTCGTCTGTTACGCACTCTTCTCGATCGGAGTGGGGGCGGAGAGCGTCGCCTGGATCGATATCTTCGCCAAGATCGCCCCGCCGGAACGTCGCGGGCAGATTTCCGCTGTCGGGCGCACCGCCGGCAACATCTTTTCCCTGGCGGCAGGCTTCCTCGTTTCCCGCGTCCTGGGCTCGCAGGACCAGTTCCCGCGCAACTATGGGCTCCTTTTTCTGGCCGCCGGAGTGCTGCTGACCATCGCCTTCGGCGTCTTCGCCTTCGTGCATGAGCCGATCGACCCTGCGCCGATTCCTGCCGCGTCGCCACGCGGCGCGCCGGACGATCGCTCGATCCTGGCGCAGGGGCGGCACGTCTGGCGGCATGATGGGCGCTTCCGCCGCTTGCTCGGCGCGCGGGTCCTCTACGTCGCCCATCTCGTCGCGATCCCGTTCTATCTGCGCTTTGCCCGCGATACAGTAGGGATCGATGACGCCAGCATCGGCCTCTTCGTCTCGGCCTCGATGCTGGGGCAACTGCTGGCGAATGGGCTTTGGGGCTGGATCAGCAGCCGCTTCGGGAACCAGCGTGTGGTACAGGGCGCGCTGGCGCTCGCCGCGCTGATCCCGTTGTACGTCTTGCTGACGCCGTATCTGCCCCAGCAGGCGTTTCTATTGGTCTACGTCGCGGTCGGCGCGGTCCTGGCGAGCGAGTTCATCGGCTGGATGAATCTGTTGCTCGAAATCGCCCCCGCGCCGAGTCGGCCGCTCTACATCAGCCTCCAGGGAACGCTGCTACTACCCGCGAACCTGTTTCCGCTTTTCGGGGGGGTCGCGCTCAGCGTGTTGCCGTATCGCGTCTTCTTCCCGCTGATCGCGGTGGCCTTGGCCGCTGGCTATGTGTTGGTGCGCCGCGTCGGGCGCGGCCCAGCGGATGGCACGTCAGTCAAGGACGTATGAGGAGCTGCCGTTGCGGCTTGCGGAGAGGTGGCGAGCGGAGGATGGCCGGCACCGTCGCATAATGGAAGCCTACTCGGATTTCGTTGCGCCGCTTCCTTGTTAGCTGCGGTCACCTAGACGCGTGGTCGGCAAGTTGCACCGGAAAACACAATCTCTCGCCTGCTCCATCAGCGTGACCTACGCCGGTCGTATACCCTCGCGCCCCGCAATTTCCCGCGCCTACTACCCATGCGCCCGGTGCGCTTCCTTTCCCCCGCCAACTGAAGGTACTGTGAGGGCAACTGTTTGTGTAGTGGTGGTGGTGATGTAGTCCCCCTCGGCGCACAATAGCAATCGGGGAGCGGGGTCATGGCCCACACCCCGACGGACGGCGACAGGATCGGCGGCGCGGCGACCTTGGCGGTGGCGGGGCATCGTCTTGACCAGACAGCCCGAAATGGAGACGGTGACAATTTCCCTCGACTTCGGTGTGGCTTTCGGCGGGTAACGGGTATCACCTTTTTGGTAGACGGCCTTGTAGTGTGTCTTATGCAAAGGAGGAGTGCGATCATGACGGCTATTTCAAGGCGGGATATCCCCACCGCTTTCACCTCGTCCCGCCCTACGAGGCGCGACTGGCGAGCTATTGTGTTCCGGGGTGTGGCACTCTTGGTGGCATTGACACTGGCCGGGCTGCTCGCGCCATTACTACTCACCCCGTGGCGTGCGGCTGACGCGGCCACAACTGACTATATCCCGGAGTTGCACCGCTGGCACGACGCCGCTATCGCGTCATTCCTCGGCTTCCTGGCCGTCGGCTGCCTGTTGGCGGCGATCCCTCGCCCCCGTCAAACGCCGCTCCTGGTGCAGGCACCGTTGCTGGGGTTCGCGATTCTCGCCGTATTCACGCTCTATCCACTCAATGCCCCGGTATTGATCATGATGATCGTCAGCGGGGGGCTCGTCTTCGCCACATACCCCGCCCCGCTCGCCCTCCTGACCCTCCGAGGCGGCGAACGGGTGAGCAGACCGCTCCTTGCGGTCGCCTTGACCGCGACCATCCCCTTGCTGCTCGATACCTGGACGAATATTCGGCTGCAGCAGACCGATGTGAGCGAGCATGCCACTCATCGGCACTGGCACGGTATTGCCGCGCTGACCTTGATCCTCATCGTGACGGGCTACCTGGTCGCCAGTCGACGCGCGGGGTGGCGCGCTCTCGGTGTCATCACCGGGCTAACCTACCTCAACCTGGGCGCAGCGGCGCTCGCACTTCCAAATCACGATGGGAGTTGGGGCGTCACGGGTGGCTATCTCAGTCTCACCGCTGGGGCCGCGTTCCTCGTCGTCACTACGCTGGTCGCATTCCGTGCGCGGACGATCCACCCCAGCGAGGCGTAATTCGGCACAGCACTTCGGGCAATGTTGCGGCAATGGGCAACGGCAATATAACGGTAACGATAGGAGCAATCGCGATGTACCGCTATGTGAAATCACTTCCTGCGTTGATGATCCTGGCGATTCTGGCCCTGGTTCTCGCTGCCTGTGGCAGCGCGGCGCGGGCAAGCGACGGTGGGCAAGGGTTCAGCGATGTGCCAGCCGCCCAGACCGTCATCGTTCGCGTCGATCCGAGCGGGCGGTTGGCCTGGGAGCGCACCGCGTACGAGGCAACCGCCGGGGATGTGACCTTCGTGGTAGAGAACCCTTCGCGCCTGGTACATAACTTCGTGATCGAGGGCGACGGCGTCCGAGCGGAAAGCAAGATATTCCAGGGCGGCACAACCAACCGCGTCACGCTCAAGGGCCTCCAACCCGGCACCTATCGCATCATCTGCGCCCTGCCAGGTCATCGCGAGGCGGGCATGATCGCCTCGCTGGAGGTGCGCTGAGTCTCCGGCAGGCTATCGGCGCCGCGGCCTGGGATGAACGGCAACGAGCCTGAACGTGCCTATCCCGCGCTAGCCGTCCCTCCCTACAGCGGATAAACGAGCAGCGGCCCCACCACCGTAGCGGCGGGGCCGCTGC
>DATCMP010000742.1:0-7248 GCA_036563365.1 Thermomicrobiales bacterium | reverse complement strand
CATCGCGATCCCGATCGCCGCCGCGATTCAGGTGCTGATCACCAACATGGTGCGGAGTTATCGCGAGGGGCCGACGGCGGAGAATATGTCGCCGCGAGCACCGACCTTCAACTGGCGGCCGACCGACCTTCCCCGGCGCTTGCGAGGGGTCAAACCCGGCCCGGCAATCGTCGGCACGACGGTGGAATTTGCGACGACTAGCGCCGAACCGGCAGCACCCGCGACCCCGGCAACGAGCGCTGAGCCTGCCCTGCAACACTCGGGCGGCGCAAAAGGCTGATACCACGCCGGGTAGCGCGCAGCACTCTGACCGCCCGTTGATGATCGTGATGATCGGGCTATCGAGCCTACTACAATGAGGAGTCCCAATGCGCGACGCAACGAGCGCACCACTCACCCTTCCCGTCGCCGACGATGATGGCGGCGCGCCATCCCTCTCGCGCCAGCTCGCGCGGCTAGCCGCACTCCACCGGGTCAATCGCGCCGCGACCGCTTCGCTGAACCTCGAAGAGATGCTCAAGACGGTCGTGACCGTCGTCGCGGAAGCGGCGGGGACCGACACCTGCGCGGTATACCTCTATAACCCTGAAGAGGACGTCCTCACCCTGCGCGCGACGGTCGGGCTCAATCAGGACGCCGTCGATGAGACGCGGATGCGGGTCGGCGTGGGGATCACCGGTCAGGCGGCGCGGACGCGCCAGTTGATCGCCACGTCCGATGCGCCGGCCCACCCCGATTACCTATATGACCCGCTGCTCGGCGAAGAGCCGTATCACTCGCACGTCTCCGTCCCCCTCCTCCTCGGCCCCGAGCGCCGCTTGATCGGCGTGCTCAACTGCCACAAGCGCGAGCGGCAGGAATTACGCCCCGAGGAGGAAGAGTTCTTACGCACGGTCGCCGGCGAGTTGGCGATCGCGATCGAGAACGCGCAGCTCTACGGCCTCGCCGGACGGCGCTTGCGGCGCAAGGTGCGCGAATTGACGACCCTCCAGCATATCTCCGCGACGCTGGCATCGACGGTCGATCTCGCCGAGACGCTCGGGATCGTCGCCGAGCAGGCGTGCGATCTCGCTCGCGCCAATCGCGTCGAGATCTACCGATTGCGCGGCGGCGCGATGACGATGCTCGCGAGCGAGGGCGATGCGGGCGATCCGTTCGATAACGAGCAGGTGCAGCACACGTTGACGACGGCGATGGGCACCTCGCGCGGTGAGACGCCGATCGCGCAGATCGCCCAGGGACTTTTCTGCGTGCCGCTACGCAGCGCCCGCGGCACGCTCGGCGGGATCTGTCTCCGCTTCGAGGCGGGGCAGGCGCCGCACGAAGATCAGCTCGCGCTGCTACGTGCCTTCAGCAACATGGCCGCCGTGGCGATCGAGCGTGCCGAGCTCTACCAAGAGGCCAAGCGCGCGCTAGAGGTGAAGTCGGCGCTTTTGCAGGAGATGCACCACCGCGTCCGCAACAATCTCCAGACGGTCGCGGCGCTCCTCTCCATGCAGGCGCGGCGGAGCGATGGGGCCGACTGGGAAGCCCCCCTGCTGGAAGCGGTCAACCGGATCGGCTCGATCGCCGCCGTCCACGACCTGCTCAGTCGCGAGGATATCGGCCACACGACGGTCGCGGCGGTGGCCCAGAAGGTCGTGGAGGAAGCGAGCGCGACCCTCGTGCCGCGCAGCCTCGCCCTCACCTACGATGTGCCGGAGCGCGCGGTCACCGTCTCCTCGCGGCAGGCGACGGTCCTCGCGCTGCTGATCAACGAACTGGTCGCCAACGCGATCGGGCACGGCCTTGGGGGTCGCCAGCGCGGGCACCTCAGCGTCATCGCCGATCATGATGAGCGCGGGCGGATCGTCATCCAGGTGCGCGACGATGGGCAGGGTCCGCCCGACGGCTTCAATATCGAGGCCCGTGCCGGGCTCGGCTTAAAGATCGCGCGTACCCTTGTCCGCGCCGACCTCCACGGGACGATCGCCGCCGAGCGCAACGATACCGGCGGGACCACCGTGACGATCACCTTCACCGCCGACAACGACAGCGGCAACGGCGGCGACTGATGGAGCATACCTTCGACCGTGTCGCCGCTGTCTACGACCGCACCCGCGCCCTTCCACCGGAGGTGGAAATCGCGATCGGGGCGGGGATCGCAGACCTCACGGCGGCGACAGCCGCCACCCGCTTCCTCGAAGTCGGCGTCGGCACCGGGCGGATCGCGCTGCCGCTGGTGCGTCAGGGCTATTGCTACTATGGCGTCGATCTCTCGATGCCGATGTTGCGCGCCGCCGATCAAAAGGCCCAGGGATTGGCCGGGCGACTCATCCTCTGCGACGCCGACGCTTGTGCCCTGCCGTTCGCCTCCGCCACGTTCGATGTCGCCATTGTCGTCCACCTCTTCCACCTGATCCCCGCCTGGCCGGAAGCATTCGCGGAGGTGCTCCGCGTCATCCGACCCGGCGGTGCCTTCCTCTACGGTGCCGAACAGCAGGGAGCGGTCGATGAGCCGGATCCTTTCGCGGCGCGCTGGAAGGCTGCGCTGGCCACGCACGGCATCGTGCCGCGCAATCATCGCGCGACCGATGAGGGGGTCCTCGCGGCCCTTCGGCAGCGCGGCCTCAACCCCGAGCACCACACCATCGCCAACTGGACGCGCACCAGTACCGTCGAGCAGACGCTCACGCGCTACGCCAGCCGCGACTATAGCTCCTCCTGGTCGATCCCCGAACCGATCTTTCGCGAGGCGAACGCCACCCTTGCCGCGTGGGCACGAGAGCACTACCCCGACGGGGCGTTCCCGCTCACGACCGCCGCAACATTCACGGTGCTCTCCGTACGCTGCTGAACCGCGCGGCGGTCGGTACGTACAGACGATCGGCCCGCACCTCGGTCATAATGGCGAATTTGGGGTAGGACTTTCACCTTATAGTGCCTTTCGACCGGGTACTCGTATACTCGGGAGACGATTCGGTACACAAGAGCGCATGAATCGCACACACGAATCATCGCAGCGCGCCATCATCGACACGGCGACTCGCCAGGTCCGGTCGCGCTTCGTTGAAGCACGCGGGGGTGAGAAACCGATGTCGCTGCTCACCGAAGAGCTACGCACCAACGCAGACGAGGATCCTCAGGCGTCATTAGAGCGCCGTGCTCATGCTCACCGCTTGTTGTTAGAAGCCGAAGTCCGACTCCAAACCAGCGACACGCATGATGAAGAGACGATCGTCCCGCTGGCGGCGAATCTCCTACGTGGGCTGCTCACCGGTGATCCGCTGATCACCTGCTACACATTCGAGGCGGAGCAGGCCAGCCAGGGGGAACCGGAACTACGCCTGCGCTGGCGCTACGGATACGAACCGCAGGGTCGGTGGCCGCAGCAGATGACCCCGACCGTGCCACTCCTGCTCGATGGCGAGATTGCCGCCCGGACGGCCCGCGCGCACCAGGCCAGAATCTGGCAACCCGCTTCGCCGGATGATACAGACCAGGAGGCCGCCGGGATCCGGGAAGCGCGGGCACCCTTCGCCATCCTCAGCGTGCCGATGATCGCCGACCACCAGATCCTCGGCGTCCTCAGCGCCTACCGCCCCGCGGCCCTGCCCTTCGATAAAGACGATCTCGCGGCGGTGACGACATTTGCGGGGGGTGTCGCCGCCGCTTTGCTGCGCGGGCGGCTCCATGCGCGGCTTGCCGAAACGGAAGCCCGCGCACGCGATCTCGTCGAACACTCACCCGACACAATTTTGCTCCACACCGCCGAAGGTCGCCTCCTGGAAGCCAATGCGGCGGCCAGCGAACTCCTGGGGCTAACGTCGCATGAGCTCGCCGGGACCCACCTGACCGATTACCTGGATGATGAGTCCGTCGAGATCTTGCGCGAACGGATCGCCGAGGCGTTGACGGCCCCCCCGCCGCATACGAACGCAGAGCTGTGCTACCGCCGCGCGGATGGCACGCTCGGGTTGATGCACCTGCGGATGCGACGCCTGCGTACCAGCGATGCCGAGGGGACACCGCTACTGCAATCGATCGCCCGCGACGTGACGGCGGAACGGCACCAGCGCCTAGCCCTCGAATCGAAAGTGCGCGAACTCGATCTGCTGATCGGCGTCGGCGAGAACCTGAATTCGTCGCTCCAACTCAAGGCGGTGCTCCGCAAGACGTTGCGCGCCCTCGTGTCGGTCGTCGCCTGCCCCACGGCGACGCTGCATCTGTATGACGAGTCGCGGCAACTCCTGTTACCGATGGGGATGCACGGCTGGCCGACCAGCGAAACGGCGCTCCGGCCCTTCCCGATCAGCGAGGGACCGATCGGTGCCGCGGTGCGCGCCGGGCGGATCGCCTTCATCGCCGACATCAATCGCGGGGATGGCACGATCGCGATGCGCGACGAGGACAGCCCGCGCGCGATGCTGATCGTGCCGTTCATGCGTGGTAGT
The DNA here is from genome assembly GCA_036563365.1 of Thermomicrobiales bacterium. Classification (GTDB taxonomy): domain Bacteria; phylum Chloroflexota; class Chloroflexia; order Thermomicrobiales; family CADCWN01; genus CADCWN01. Next base: position 2,815 of record DATCMP010000742.1, on the reverse strand, counting down.
GAACCGCTGGGTTGCTTCACCTTGCTACGCCCGGTGGGCGAACGCTTCGACACGAACGAGCGGCGGCTGGCCTCGGCGGTGGCGCGGCAGACGGCGATCGCGATCGAGAATGCGCGCCTCTTCGGGCGCGTGCAACGGCAACTGAAGCAGATCAAGGAGTTGCAAGGGCTCACCGCCGATCTGGTCGCCGACCTCGACCTGGACCCGACCCTCGACCGGATTTGCCGCACCCTGGCGAGTTTGCTCGGCGCGGAGAAGACCGCCGTACGCTTCCTCGACGAGACCGGTGCGAACCTGACCCTCGCCGCGCAGTTCGGCCTCTCGGACCGCCTGCTCGCCGCGCTCCTGCATTCGCCCGCCAACAGCGGCGAACATGGCATCGCGCTGGGGATGAGCGATTGTGTCATCACGGCCGATCTGCGCCAGATCCCGCCGGACCCGATCCGCGACGCGCTGCTCGCGGATAAGATCGTCGCGAATTGCACTGTGCCGATCATCGGCAAGGGCCGCTCGCCGCTCGGCGTGCTGAATGCCGCCTGGTCGGTGCCGCATCGCCCGAGCGCCGAAGAGATCGAATTGGTTCGCACCTATGCCAACTACGCCGCCGCCGCGATTGAGAACGCGCGCCTGTATAACCGCACGCGCGAGCTGTATCTGGCGGGGGTGCAGAGCCTCGCCGCGACGGTCGATGCGCGCGACGCCTATACGCACCGCCACTCGCGCAATGTCGCGTTTTATGCGCGGGAGATGGCGCGCGAACTCGGCCTCTCCCAGGATGCGGTCGAGGCGGTCGAGTTGGCGGCGCTCCTTCACGACATCGGGAAGATCGGCATCTCCGACGCGATCCTCGGCAAGCCCGGCAAGCTCTCATCGAGCGAAGTGTCGGTGATGATCACGCACGCGAAGCGGGGGGCCGAGATCCTGTCGGTCAACGCGGCCCTGGCCGAACTGGTGCCGCTGGTGCAGCACCACCACGAGTGGTACAACGGCTCCGGCTACCCGAATGGTCTGGCCGGGGAGACGATCCCGCTCGGCTCGGCGATCATCTCGGTCGCGGATGCGTTCGACACGATGACGAGCGATCGTGCCTATCGCCGCGCGCGCACCCTGGAGGCGGCCTGTCAGGAATTGCGGCGCTCCGCCGGGCGACAGTTCAACCCCGACGTCGTCGACGCCTTCATGCGGGTGATCGAGCGGGATGAGGCGATGGATGCGGCCTATCTCCTGCCGTTGCGGCAGCGCGGCACCGCGAATTTCACGACCACGCTGCTGACCCTCGCCGAGGCCGGGCAGCAGAACGGGGCGACCACCGAGCCGGGCGTGGGGCAGATCAGCCCGCAGCAACTCAAAGAGATGAACGTCCTGCATCACCTCGCGCGCTCGGTCAGCAAGATCACCGACCTCGACAGCTTCCTCGATTCGGTGGTACGGCTGATCAAGCAAGAGTTGGGCTACCCCGATTGCGCTATCCTCCTCCGCGAGGAAGATACGCCGGATCTCGTCGTGCGTGCGCTGATCGGCTTCGATACGACGTTGCGCGGCCGTCGCCGCCCCAGCGACGAGGGGTTACTCGGCCAGACGCTCACCCTCGGCTGGGTCCACAATGTCCCTAATATCGCCGACGACCCGCGCTACACCCCCTGGCTGGCGACGAATCGCTCGGCGATGCTGGCACCGTTGATCGATGCCGGTCAGCCGATCGGGGCGATCGTGATCGAGAGCCCACACAAGGCGGCGTTCAGCCCGGATAGTGAGCTGGCGCTGGAAGCGATCGCCACGCAACTGACGGCAGGGATCGCGGTCGCCCGACTCCACGATCGCGAGAAGCGCGCGGCGATCACCGACGGCCTCACCGGGGTCTATAACCACCGCTACTTCTACCAGCGCCTGGAGCAGGAGCTCGCCGAAGCCGAGACGCGCGGCTGGCCGCTGACCGTCCTGATCATGGACCTCAACGGCCTGAAGGCGCTCAACGACACTCACGGCCACCTCGCCGGGGACACCGCCCTGCGGATCGTCGCCGGACTGCTGCGCGACGTGTCGCGCGAGAACGATACGGTCGCGCGTTATGGCGGCGACGAGTTCGCGGTACTCCTCCCCAGCGCGACGGCGGATGATGCGGACCAATTGCTTGTGCGCCTGCGTGCGCGCCTCCACGAGCAACAAACCGGTGAGGATATCAGCGCCCGCAGGCCGCTCGCCGTCTCGGCGGGGGTCGCCACTTACCCTAGCGATGGCCTGCGGGCCGCCGCGCTCGTCGCCGCCGCCGACGAACGGATGTACGAGCAGAAACGGGCGATGAAACAGGCCGAAGGGGCGGCGGTGAGCGACGCGTCGCAGGCGCGGCGACGGATCATGGATCGCCTTGGGAGTACGCACTAGCGAAGTTTGATGGTCCGGAGCCCGTGCGCGGGTGGTGGGCGGGCGGTTGACCCCTACGACCCTGCACAGGGATCAGTCGCCAGACAGGGGTCGGCAGCGCCGCACGCCCAAGCCCCAATACATGGCAGGCCCGCCCTTGACAAGAGAACGACGAATAGCTACGCTTGATTATCAATCGAATACTATCGAGAGTGACGCGAGGGGACTGGCCCGCTGACCGTCACGGCAACCCGAGCGCCGGGTGCCCACCAGCCCGAGGACGATGGAGCGCGAGTCCGCGCCTCACCATCGGGAGAGATAGGCTCATCCCTCCTCAGGGATGAGAAGAGGCACCTTCCTTTCTGGATGGTGTTGTCGTTCGAGGTGATACCTCGGCGACGATCGAAACCTCTCCCTACTCGGAGAGGTTTTTTGTTTGCCCGTCGCACCCGCG